>CAZDKV010000003.1:0-88930 GCA_964506125.1 uncultured Candidatus Nanopelagicus sp. | reverse complement strand
CCAGCAAAGGATGTGTGGCGGCGAGATTGGGAATCAAAGGGTGAGATACGAACTAATCGATGTGTTCCTTGCTCCACCGAAAGTCTGCCGTATGCGTAGGGGGCAGAAATTCTAAAAGTTGTTGATTTAATACCAGCCTCTTCAGCATAAGAGGTTTCAAGCACATCTATTTTGTAATTGTGGCGTTCGCAAAATCTAAAGTACATCCGCATCAACATTTGTGCCCAATCAGCTGCTTCTACTCCCCCAGCCTCTGATCTAATGGTCATCAGTGCATCACGTTCGTCATACTCACCACTTAATAATGTCTGCACCTCAAGCTCATTAATAACCTGTGTCAACTCATCTAACTCTTTATCTACCTCTTTAAAGGCTGCTGTCTTATCACTTTCACTTGCAGATAACTCAACCATTACCGGTAGATCATTTAATCTTCCCCTAATTGAATTAATTTTATTTATGGTTGATTGCGCTCTCGATAATTTACTAGTGATTGCCTGAGCTGCCTGTGGATCATCCCAAAGATTTGGCACACTCGCCTGCTTCTCTAATTCAGCAGCATTCTCAATTAACTTCGGAAGGTTTAAAACCTGTTCAATTGACTTAAGAGTGACATCAATCTTATTGATCTCATCTTGATAATCTCGAGCGGCCATAGGGCAAGGGTAATCTAATTAGGGATGTATACCGAACTTGCGCCAACCTGAGTGGAGATTATCAATCTATTTAACGCAACAGAATCCAAAAAAGGTATCTGAATTGGCATTCTGCCAATGATTGAAACTTGAGCACTAACTTCATACATTTCACATTTAAAGTAATCCACGGTGATTTGTTTATCATGCAATCTGACTTTATTTATCAATTGATAAAACTCACCTTCTGCGGCATAGCAATCTAGTGGCACCCGTTTAACACTGCTGAATCTATTTACCTCTGTGTAGTAGGCAAGGAGGTTGATGGATTGAGCGGATTTATTAATCGCACCTTCGGCAAGATTGGTTAATTGCTTTTTCACTGAGTAGGCAGAGGCAACATTTATCGAAACAAAAGTCAATGTCATCGCCAGAATAAAAAAACCAAATGATAGTGGGATCAATGAGCCACGACTTTTGCCAAAAATTATCTTTGCTATCGCCATAGATCAACATACTCAGTTGCGAAAGCCTTTTGAGATTTACCAACAATAATTGTGGCAGTAACCATGTTTCCTGGAGTTAAACATGGATAGAAAGTGCAAGAAATGTCTAATTCAATCGGACGATTTTGATTGCCACTTGGTGATCGCTTTGATTTATAAATCTCAAGCACTTGATAGGCCCTAACCATCGCTAAAGCCTCATTTGGACTGGTGACAAATGCGCGAACCGTCTGCCTTGCTAGATTTTCACTCTCCGAGATTGCCAAACTCTTGCTGGAAATAGCGGTAATTAAAATCAAAAAAGCGGTGAAAAAGGGCAGAGTGAAGATAACAAACTCTGCTGTGGCAGAGCCGGTGGAAGATTTTTCTAAAAACCTAGTTGGCAGAATCTTCATCTACAGCAATTGCAACTATTTTTTTACTTGATAGATTGCCAAAATCAATAAACTTCTTTAGATCACTTTGATCTTCAACCACCAAAACTGAGCCACCACCCACAAGTGGGTATCGCAGGTAATTAGCTCCTGATCCAGTAATTGCACTCTTTGCCAACTCTCCTTGATTTAAGTTGGTTGAACGCATGACATTGAATTGCATAAAGATCAGTTGAAACATCACTAAAAATACAAATACCTGTGGAAGTATGGTTAGTAAGGATTCAACTGATCCGCGGTGCTGGGCAAGTAATAGCTTGCGCAACTACCTGATACCGCCCATTGCATCCAATGAGTTGCGCAAGATTGTGGTTAGTTTTGGCGCAGCGATTGACCAAATACCAGTAACCAAAGCAGTGGTCATAAGTACTACTAATACCCAGCCAGGCACATCACCTCGACTGTTGGTCTTGATAAAAGTGGTCGCTTTAGATTTTAAAAAGAGGTTTAAGCGAATAAAAGTTAGGGTTAGATTCATATAGCTCCAAAAGTTTGTGTTTGGAAACTATAAAGAAAAAAAGGCTAGTGATGCGCCAGAGGTTAAGATTTGTGGATTACTAGTTTTAAATCTACTAAGTGTTAGAGACCAACCTCAGTTAGTGATTTAGATAGTAACTCTAAGCCCAACTTGGCATCACTTTCAGAGATATTGCATGGTGGCACCATGTGAATTCGGTTGAAGTTATTAAATGGCATCAATCCATTTTTCTTACAGGTTGCCACAATCTCATTCATCTTTGGACTAGAGGCACCATATGGCGCTAGTGGTTCACGTGTTTTTCTATCGGTGACCATATCTACTCCCCAGAAAACTCCTGCGCCTCTAATATCACCAATCACCTGATGTTTTTTTGCTAGCTCATGTAAGCCAGGTCCAAGTATTTTTTCACCAATACTTTCAGCATTTTCTACCATCTTCTCGCTCTTCATAACATCAATAGTTGCAACTGCAGTAGCGCAAGCAAGTGGGTGGCCAGAATAGGTAAGCCCTCCTGGAAATACTCGCTCATCAAATGTTTTTGCAATTTTTTCAGGAATTATCACGCCACCAAGTGGCACATAACCTGAGGTAACACCCTTGGCAAAGACAATCAAATCAGGAATTGATTTGGAGTGCTGGAAGCCAAACCATTTACCAGTTCTACCAAAGCCAGACATAACCTCATCTGCAATCCAAAGAATTTCATACTTGTCACAAAGTGCTCGTAAGCCATCTAAATATCCAGCAGGCGGTACTAACACACCAGCGGTGCCTGGCACTGATTCAATTACGATTGCCGCAATTGTCTTTGGGCCTTCAAAAATAATTGTTTGCTCTAAATGCTCAAGTGCTCGCTGGCACTCCTCCTCCTGATTTGTTGCCCAAAAAGCGGTTCGATAAAGGTATGGACCCCAAAAGTGCACATGTCCATAACCAAACTCATTTGGAAATCTTCTTGGATCACCAGTTGCATTAATCGCAGATCCGGTATTGCCATGATAGGAACGATAGGTTGATAGAACTTTATGTTTGTTGGTGTGAAGTCTGGCCATTCTGATCGCATTTTCAACACCATCTGCGCCACCATTTGTAAAGAAAACCTTTTTAAAGCTAGCCCCTGCTACCTCAGTGATGCGCTTTGCTGCTTCATTTCTTGCCTCATTAGCATGTTGTGGTGCAACTGTTGCCAGCACATCAGCTTGCTCTTTTATCGCTGCAATTACCTTTGGATGTTGATGACCAATATTTGTAAAAACTAATTGGCAAGAAAAATCTAAGTATTTTTTGCCATTGAAATCCCAAAAGTAGGAGCCGGCGCCGCCGGCAACTGTCATAGGTGTGATCTGCCCCTGTGCTGACCAAGAGTGAAAAACATATGCACGATCATCAGCAAAAACCTTTGCTGCCTTATCTGGGTTGTTCTCTGGGGTACTCACTTTGCTCCCTGGATTGTTGGCTTAATTTAATACCCCAATCTAATCACTTCCTATGGTTTTTTGGTAGGAAGGGGTAATTTCATCGCAGTAAATTCTTTAAGGTAGGGTTGGGATATGGAAACTATTTCACACTGGATAAATAACCAACTTTCAACAGAAAAGTCAGAGCGCACTGGTGATGTATTTAACCCTGCGACCGGCCAACTAAGCGCCAAGGTAAATTTTGCAACAAGTGCAACTATCGATACTGCAGTTGATGTGGCCACAAAAGCTTTTGAAACTTGGCGCCATAGCTCGCTAACCAAGCGCACCCAGGTGCTCTTTGCATTTCGTGAATTAGTAAATCAAAATAAAGAAAAATTGGCAGCCTTGATTACCAAGGAGCATGGAAAAGTATTAAGTGATGCCTTTGGCGAGGTAACACGTGGACTTGAGGTGGTTGAGTTTGCCTGCGGCATCCCCCATCTACTTAAGGGTGGATTTTCTGAAGAGGTTTCAACCGGCGTAGATGTTTACTCAATTCGTCAGCCATTGGGACCAGTTGCAGTAATTTCACCATTTAATTTCCCTGCCATGGTTCCTATGTGGTTTTTCCCAATTGCTATTGCCTGCGGAAATACCGTAATTGTGAAGCCAAGTGAGAAAGATCCAAGTGCAATCATGTTTGTTGCCCAATTACTCAAAGATGCTGGATTACCAGATGGTGTCTTTAACGTGGTTCATGGCGATAAGGTCGCAGTTGATGCATTACTAACCCATCCTGGAATTAAATCTGTCTCTTTTGTTGGTTCAACCCCAATTGCAAAGTATGTTTATGAGACCGGCACAAAAGCTGGCAAGCGAGTGCAGGCGTTGGGTGGCGCAAAAAACCACATGATTGTTCTGCCAGATGCTGATTTAGAGTTAGCTGCAGATGCAGCAATTAATGCGGGCTTTGGCTCAGCAGGTGAAAGATGTATGGCGATCTCTGCGATTGTTGCCGTTGAACCAATTGCCGATAAGTTGATTGAGAAAATCAGCGAGCGCGCTACAAAAATTAAAACTGGCGATGGCACAAAGGGTGCTGATATGGGTCCACTTGTTACCAAGGTGCATCGAGACAAGGTTGCTTCTTACATTGATGCTGGTGAAAAAGAGGGTGCCAAGATTGTCTTTGATGGCCGAAAGGTTCAAGTCGATGGCGAAGGCTTTTGGTTGGGGCCTACCTTGTTTGATCAAGTTAAGCCAAGTATGAGTATTTATCAAGAAGAGATATTTGGACCAGTGCTTAGCGTAATCAGAGTTAAAAGCTATGACGAGGCTTTGAAATTGGTTAATGATCACCAATATGGAAATGGCACTGCGATCTTCACCAATGATGGTGGCGCTGCACGACGTTTTCAAAATGAGGTTGAGGTTGGCATGGTGGGTATAAATGTGCCGATTCCAGTTCCGATGGCCTACTTCTCATTTGGTGGTTGGAAGAACTCATTATTTGGTGATTCACATGCGCATGGAACTGAAGGGGTTCACTTCTTTACTCGCGGCAAGGTGGTTACAAGTCGCTGGTTAGATCCAAGCCACGGTGGAATTAACTTAGGTTTCCCACAAAACACCTAATTTAACCGCGAAGAGTTTTAGCAAACTCCTTAAAGTCATCAACCATAAAATCAACCTCAGCTTGACCATGGGCCAGAGAGATTAGCCACTGCTCATCTAATCCTGGTGGCGTCATAATTCCATGGTTTAGTGACCAGATAAAAGAAAGCTCAGCTACCTGGAAATCTGTTGCTTTGTAATCTCGATAATTTCTAACTGGTCGATCAGACCAGGTAATACAGCCTTTAACACCAAAACCAACTGTGTGGGCCGGTAGTTCAAACTCATCAATAATTTCACGAATTCTTGTAAGTGCTTGAATATTTAAGGACTCAGCTTTTTCAAGTGCAGCTGGTGTACAAAGCTTATCTACAGCTCTAACTGCAGCCATCGCCAAGATATGACCATTAAAAGTACCAAGGTGTGGCATTCGCCCATCAGTTACTGGCTTCATAAACTCTGTTTTTCCACCAAATGCAGCAAGTGGAATTCCACCACCAATTGATTTTGCTAAACAGATTAAATCTGGAGTTACGCCAAGTCGTTGTGAAGCACCTTGTGGACCTGCTGTTAAACCAGTTTTAACCTCATCAAAGATTAAAACAATTTTGTACTCATCACATAGCGCTCGAACTGATTCTAAGTAATCTTCATCAGGCAAAACAATTCCGACATTTTCTAAAACTGGTTCCACAATAAAGCAAGCAATTTTGTCAGAGTGTTTTTGGAATACCGCTTCAAGTGCCTCAACATTGTTGTAAGGAACTACAAATGACAGACCTGGAACTGCAGCATTACCAATTACTGGAATTGGATCATCGGCTGGTCCTGCCTTATCTAGCGGAGGTTTGTTTGAAACTAGCAGCGCATCACCACTTCCGTGGTAGCCACCTTCAACCTTAACAACACCCTCTTTACCAGTGTAGGCGCGAGCAGTTCTGACCGCATACATCGTTGACTCAGTGCCTGAGTTGGTAAATCTGATCTGATCAATTCCAAATCGACGGCATAACCGCTCAGCAGCATCTCGAGAGTCAGGAGATGGTGCGGTGTATAAGGTGCCAATATCTAATGTGCTCTTGAGCTCGGCTATTACCTCTGGGTTTAAGTGACCGACCAGCATTGAACCAAAGCCCATGGAAAGATCTAGCATCTTTCGACCATCCACATCCACCATCCAGGCACCCTTGGCTGACTTAATGGAGATTGGGTATGGATCAAATGATTGGAAGGTTGAGTGAGCACCTAGTGGAATGGATTTAAGTGCAGTTAAGTATTCAGAGCTTGAGCTTCGAAGATTTGATTTGTATAAATCTATTTGCTGTTGAAATAACTTCTCAAGACGGATTTTATCCAGCGGTTTTGAATGCGCAGGAACTGAACGGAAGGTTTGGTTGTGGTGCGTTTGGGTTTTCATGCGGGTTTGTACTGTCAAAGGGTCCTGATAGACCTAAGTTTGGCGTGCACTCTCCTAGTCAAACGTTGTGTTACTGGCTTAGTTTAGCAGAGTTAAATTTTTAGGCAACTTTGATAATTTCATGCGTAATTTCTAGGGAATTTGTTGATAACAGTATTTTTACAATAAATCAATCAATTTTAATAAGCAATTGGTTATTTAAAACAGGTATTATCCATAGATGGTTAATAAGCGGGTAGATCTTTCCGATGCGCAAATAAATCATTTAAAAAGTTTAGTCACAGGTCAAGTTTCAACTAACGAAACAATTTTAGATCAACATGGCAGAGATGAATCTGCGATTCCTCCGGTTCGCCCATCTGCAGTTGTTATGCCACAAAGTACCGAAGAGGTCTCAAAAGTTTTGGCTTACTGTAATGCGGAGAAGATTCCAGTAGTAGCTTTTGGTGCTGGCTCATCTTTAGAAGGTCATGTGCTGCCGCTCTTTGGAGGCATCTCTCTTGATCTAACTCAGATGAATAAGGTGATCGAGGTAAGGGCTGATGATCTGCTGGTGCGAGTGCAACCTGGTGTTCATCGAATGGCGTTAAATGAAAAATTAGCTAGCTCAGGATTATTTTTCTCAGTAGATCCAGGAGCTGACGCAACTTTAGGTGGCATGGCAGCAACTGGCGCTGCTGGAACCACCACCGTTCGCTATGGCTCAATGCGTGACAATGTCTTGGCATTAACAGCGGTGTTAGCTGATGGCACGGTGATTAAAACTGGTCGAGAGACTAGAAAGTTATCTGCTGGCTATGACTTAACTCGGTTGCTGGTGGGCTCTGAGGGAACACTAGGGGTGATTACCGAACTCACACTTAGAGTCTTTGGCATTCCAGAGAAGATGGCAGCTGCAATCGTCCGGTTTAACTCTCTTGCTGATGGTGTAACAGCAGCAACTGCAATTGTCAGATCTGGTATCTCGATCGCAAGGTGTGAGTTTCTAGATGCTAAATGTATTAAAAATGTTAATGCTCATGATGGTTTGAAACTGGCTGAGGTGCCAACTCTCTTTTTTGAGTTCCATGGCTCTCCCCAAGGTGTGGCAGAGGATGCTGCCTCGGTCAAGGAGATTGTTGAGGAGTTTGGTGGCTCTGATTTTGAGTGGACAACTGATGAGGGTGCTAGAAGAAAATTATGGCAGGCCCGGCACAATGCCTATTGGGCAGGAATTGCGGCAAATCCAGGAAAGCGTGCTGTTAGCACTGATGCAGCAGTTCCATTATCAAAACTTGCAGATGCAGTAACAGTAGCGGAGCAGATCTTAAGTAAACATCCTTATCCATTTTCAATTTTAGGACATGTTGCCGACGCAAACTTTCATTGTTTTATTGTTACTGACCCAGCTAAACCTGAAGAGCTGGAGGATGTTCGCCATATAACCCATGAAATAACTATGAAAATGATTGCAATGGGAGGTACCTGTACCGGGGAACATGGCATAGGATCAGGCAAAATCGAGGCATTAGTTTCAGAGACAGGTGCCTCAGCAGTACAGGTAATGCGATCGATTAAGCAAACAATGGATCCAAACAATATTTTAAATCCTGGAAAGGTTTTCAATTAATGAGTTCAACCGTCTGGGAATTAACCATCATCGGTTTGTTAGCTGTTTTGGCATTTGATTTGGCGCTAGCAATCATTCGGCGAGAAAAAGAAACTAGCATGCGAGAGGCAACTGCTTGGACCATTTTTTATGTAAGCGCAGCGGTAATTTTTGGAATTTCACTGGGTCAATGGAGCACTAATCAGGCAAGAGGCGAGTTTTTTGCTGGCTGGATAACTGAGTACTCACTCTCTGTTGATAATCTCTTTATTTTCATTTTGATCCTTGCAAGATTTCAGATTAATAAAAATAAGCAGCAATTAGTACTTCTTGCCGGAATTGTTATGGCACTAATTTTGCGTGGAATTTTCATAATTATTGGGTCAGCTGTGATCAATCGATACTCTTGGGTCTTTTATATATTCGGGGCATTTCTTATCTTTACCGCTTACAAACTCTTTACTGAAGATGAGGAGAAGGAGTGGAAAGAGGGAAGAGTGATCACCTGGTTTAAAAATAAGGGTGCTTCACCCTTAGTAATAGTTTTAGTTGCAATTGCATTTACAGATTTAATCTTTGCTTTAGATTCAATTCCAGCAATTTTTGGATTAACTAAAGATCCATATATTGTCTTTACCGCCAACGCTTTTGCATTAATGGGACTGCGTCAGCTTTACTTCCTATTAGGTGGATTAATGGAACGTCTAATTTATTTAAATGAAGGTCTATCGGTGATTCTTGGCTTTATTGGAATCAAACTGGTGTTAGAGGCATTACATGGAAGTGAGATTCACAATATTTTTGGGGTTCATCTGCCGGAGATCTCAACCCAATTTTCATTGGCAGTAATCATCACCACTTTGCTGGTGACTACTATTGCAAGTCTGGCCCGTAGTTCTAAATCAAAGGTGGCAGAATAACCCTCATGATTGAGGGCGGTAATAAGATCCAAGTTTTTGAACCCCACAGTTCATCACTTCCACCACTTCGGCCATACTTCAGTGATTTCTGGCGAAGAAGAGAGTTTGCAACTGAGCTCTCTAAATTCTCCGATAAGGCTGAATACTTAGAGTCAAAACTTGGCAAAGTCTGGTTAGTTTTAAATCCATTATTTCTAGCTGTAATTTACTTTTTGTTAGTCACCATAATTCAAGGTGGCAGAGGTCAAGGTGGTGGTTTTACAACCTTAGCTCACATATTAATCGGTTTATTTACTTTCTACTTTGCCCAAAACACAATTTTACTTGGTGCATCCTCAATTACATCAGGGGGGAGCTTAATTTTAAATCAAGCTTTCCCGCGTGCACTATTGCCACTATCTAGTGCAATAAGTGCTGCCAGGCAGTTTTATCCAACTATTCCTATTTATATCTTGATTGTGATAGGTGGCAAGTTATTTTTAGATGACACCTCGCTACCTGGTATTAATGCAAATTATTTATTACTGCCGATTTTATTTTTACTCTTAGTGATAACTAGTTTTGGTTTATCTTTACTCTTTGCCACCATGAATGTTTATTTCCGTGATACCACAAAGCTTCTCTCTTACATTATGAGAATTTGGCTCTACGCCTCTCCTGTTTTATGGCAGCCAGATATGTTAAATGGTTGGTATCGAATACTTCTTTACATAAATCCACTAGGTCCAATTCTCTCTGCGAACTCCAGAATCTGGATTGATGGCTTAATGCCAACACTCTCCCAATTTATTGGCTGTTTAGTATGGGCGATCATCGCTTTTGCCATGGGTGCCTACTTCTTTATCTCAAGGGAGCGTGATTTTGCCGTCCGCATCTAAAGCCACATTGCCAGATGATTTGGCAATCAGAATTGAAGATCTTTCAATTAGTTACAAAATCAATGTTGAGTCCAAGAAAACTTTAAAAAATGCAATTATGCGCGCAAGTAGAGGCGAGAGAGTTAGAACTAGAACTGTTGAAGCGGTTAAGCATCTAAACCTTGATATTGCCCATGGTTCAGTAGTTGGAATTGTTGGCGCAAATGGTGCTGGTAAATCAACACTAATGCGATCAATTGCAGGAATCTTGCCGCCAACAACTGGGAAAATCACAGTCAATGGAAGAATCTCAACTCTATTAGCTCTCGGTGTTGGGTTTAACAAAGCTTTATCTGGTCGAGACAACATAATTTTAGGTGGACTTGCTGCCGGCATGAGTAAGGCAGAAATTGAAAGCCAAACTGATGCAATTGCTGCTTTTGCTGATTTGCCAGAGGGATTTATTGATATGCCAGTTCGTACCTACAGCAATGGCATGTATAGCAGAGTTGCATTTGCAGTTGCGGTAAACATGACACCAGATATTTTGTTATTAGATGAGGCGCTATCTGCCGGTGATGCTGCTTTTAAGGAAAAATCCTTTAACCGTATGAGGGAGCTATGTGAAGAGGCTCGAACAATTTTGATCGTATCCCATGCATTGTCTTCAATTAATGAGCTTTGTGATCATGCAATATGGATGCATAAAGGTAATATGTTGGCTTCAGGTGAGCCAGAGGAAATTACTGAGCAGTACCTGAAGTTTTTAAATGTTGGAGAATTACCCTCTAGTTACGAAGATTTATAGCGGTAAAGCAAAAAACACTAAAGTAATTGCAGCGGCCAACAGGGCTGATTGAATAAAAATATTTATTGCAGTTTTTCGATCTGCCTTTTTATCCTCTTCACTTTGCACCTTCGAGATACTGCCAAGTTTTCCAAAGTTGAAAGTTCCAGCAAGACCATAAGCTAGGCAAAACTTTTTTCTAGCCTGAATAAAACCAACTGCAAAAATCATGGCAGGCAGAAAAATTGATAACCGAACAGATCTAGATTGATCAGTACCTAAAATTGTGGATGCCGAAAAAAATACTAAAAAAAGTCCAATGAGGGCAACTGTTTGGCGTCTTCTAATTTCACCTTTGCCAATATTGCAACTGCCTGCAACATATTCGCTGCTCACTTAGGCGTCTTCTCGCTCTTCATCATCGCTCCACACTTCATATTCATCATTTTCAGATCGGGCTAACCAATTAAAAACACTTTTGACCGCACCAAATATGACAAGTACTCCAGCAAGGAGTGCGAATAATCGTTTAAAGGCTTTGATCATGAGATAAATCTACTATCTTTTAAGTTTAGGTTTTACTCAAATCCATCTGTGGCGAGTTTTTCCAGTGAACTCCCAGATACTCTAAATACCGTCCACTCATCCATAGGTTGTGCTCCGATGGATTTGTAAAACTCTATGGCAGATTCATTCCAATCCAGTACCCACCACTGCAATCTTTTATACCCACGCTCAATACATATTTGAGCTAGCTTTCTTAGCAGCGCCTTGCCATGGCCTAAACCACGATACTTTGGGTCCACATAGAGATCCTCTAAATAAACCCCATGCCGGCCCAGCCAGGTTGAGTAATTTAAGTGCCAAACTGCAAATCCCGTAGCTTTTCCATCCAACTCTGAAATCAGACAATAGACCTGAGGATTTTTAGCAAAAAGGGATTCCTCTAACTCTAAAAGTGAAAGCTCAACCTCATTTGGCGCTTTTTCATACTTTGCTAGATCATGAATGAACTGCAAGATTATTGGTAGATCTGAAATCTGTGCAGATCTTATTTTGATTGGACTCATTTAATTTTTGCGACAGAAAGAGCGTGTTGGATATCAGCCCACAGATCATCTACATTTTCAATTCCTACTGAAAACCGTATTAAATTTTCAGGCACCAGGGTGCTCTCAGTTGCCCATCTGCGCCTGCGCTCCCAGATTGACTCCACTCCTCCCAGTGAGGTGGCATTAGTAATTAATTTTGAACTATTACACATTAAATCAACTTGATCTGCAGTGCCATTAACATCAAAGGAGATCATCGCACCAAATCCCTTCATAAAGGATTTTGCCATTTGGTGGAAGGCATCTGTTGGCAATCCTGGGTATCTAACCTTTGTTACTCGCCCATCTTTTGATAATCGTGAAGCTAACTCCAAAGCATTTTCTTGAGATCTTTGCATTCGAAGTGCAAAGGTTCTAATGCCACGTAATGCAATCCAAGCTTCAAATGGTCCAGCAATTGCGCCACCATATCTGCGAGATTGCTCTAATCGATTATAGAGAGCTAAATCATTTGTGCTTAACGAACCCAAAATTAGATCACTATGACCAGAGAGATACTTTGTTACCGAATGAATAACAATATCTGCGCCAAGGGCAAGAGGATTTTGTAACAATGGTGTGGCCAGTGTGTTATCAACTGCGACTCCACAGCCTGCCGCCTTACCTGCAGCTACTAGTTTTGGTAAATCAATGATTTCAAGTAGCGGATTAAGTGGTGATTCAAGGTAGAGCATCTGCGCTCCAGGTATTGCAGCCATTGTTTCATCTGTGTTGGCTAGGTTTACAAATCTAACCTTTAGCTTTTCACTTTCATGCAATTTCTTTAATAATGTAGTTGTTCCTTGGTATCCATTATTGGCTGCTACGACAACTGAGCCCTCTGGTAGCAGAGAAAAAACTGCACTAATTGCAGCCATGCCTGATGAAAACAGTAATGTCTTTCCGCCCTCAAGTATTGAAATTGCATCTTCAAGAGCGCTCCAGGTTTCATTGCCATATCGACCGTATCCAATTGGTCCGCCCTCGTGAAAAGTTGAATTAAGTGCAATTGGTGGATTTAATGCTCCATCTGGCTGCTTAGTAGGCCGACCAGCAGCAACTACTTTACTTTCAGTTGCTAGCTTGTTTAGATCAATCTCGTTGCTCATTGTTTAAGCCTAGCCCATCAAATACTGAGTGTTTATAAAGTTAATTACTCTGATTCTTTGGCTCTAGTACCAATGCAACTGAATTGATACACCATCTTTGATCAGTTGGTACGGCATATCCCTCGCCTGAAAAGACATGGCCAAGATGTGAACCACAGGCAGAACATCTGACTTCGGTTCGAATTCTTGGGAAGAGTGAACGATCCTCGATTAACTCAACGGCATCATCAGCAGTGGGTGCATAAAAGGATGGCCAGCCACATCCAGAATGAAACTTGGTATCTGATCTAAATAATTCAGCACTGCAAGCTTTGCACTTGTAAACTCCAATAGTTTCGGTATCTGTGTACTCACCAGTGAATGCTGTTTCAGTTGCAGCTTTTCTTAACACATCAAATGAAAGTGGATCTACTCGACGAGCTAACTCCTGCTCATCAACTTGCACCTTATAAGGTTTACCTTTTGAATCTATTGGTTTGATTTCATCCATTATTACTCATTACTGCTGCTGGAAAAGCTATACCAGTTGAAGAGTGACAGTCATAGCCATTTGGATTTTTCTCTAAATATCTCTGGTGATACTCCTCCGCCAACCAGTAGGTAACACCTGCTGCCGGCAAAATTTCAGTAACTATCTTGCCAATACCATTTTTAATCAACTCCCCTTGGTAAATCTCTTTACTTTCTAGGGCTTGTTGCATTTGTTCAGGCGAAGTAGTGAAAATCGCTGATCGATACTGAGTTCCAATATCGCCACCTTGTTGATTTAGCGAGGTTGGATCATGCATTACCCAAAACTCAGCCAATAATTTTTTATAACTTATCAATTGAGGATCAAAAATCACCTCAACAACTTCGGCATGATTTGTGGTACCGGTACAAACCTCTTTATAGGTTGGATCTGGTTTATGTCCACCCATATAACCTACTGAGGTTTGAATTACGCCATCAAGATTCCAGAACCTGCGCTCTGCTCCCCAAAAACATCCTGTAGCAAAGTATGCAGTTTGGCTCATTGGATAATTCTCTCCTATTGATTGCATCAGTGCAATACGAATAATTAGTAAACATTTTTGTGATTTATTCAACTACATATCTAGAGCTATGGCTGCCTTTGTTGCCCTATTTGCTCAGGAGATCAAGCCGGGTTCTCTGCCAGGGAGTGAGTAAACGTTTGGCGGCAAGGCCGTATCTAGGTATTGAAATTCTCTATTTATCTAAAATTTTTTAAATTCCCAGCAAAATATCCTTGTTTATTAGTTAAATTAGAGAGAGAATAAGCCAGTTGATTTTATTTCTACTAACTAATTAACACCTACTCATCGAAGGAGTTGCTGCCCTATGGATTGGCGACATGAAGCAGCTTGTCGCGAGGAAGATCCCGAGGTTTTCTTCCCGGTAGGAAACACAGGCCCAGCCCTGGCCCAAATTGAAGAGGCAAAGAAAATTTGTGAAAGATGCCCAGTTAAAGAGCCTTGCCTTGCTTGGGCCTTAGAGAGCGGACAAGATGCTGGTGTTTGGGGCGGATTATCCGAAGATGAAAGACGAGCTATGAAACGACGGGCTGCTAGAAATCGTGCCCGCCAGATGGAAAATCAAAACTCTTTTTAATTTACCTTAAATGAGATATCTCCTCTAGTTAGGTTTTTATCTCTAACCAGGTTTATGCTGCCATTTAATTCATTTTTCGTCAGAGTATTGGCTATTTGTAAACCTAAGTTGGCTGACTTTTCAATATTGAAGTCTGCGGGCAATCCAGCACCATTATCGCAAACACTGACTAAATATTGATTGCCGTTTATTGAGATCTCAACTGTTAATTGATCGCCAGTTTCACTCAGTCCATGTTCTAACGCATTATGAATGAGTTCAGTTATTACCAGAGAGAGTGCTGTTGCGGTTTTAGAATCGAAAGATCCAAACTCTCCTAGCTTTTTGTAGCCAATCGGCCTGGGATTGAGCTCTAGTGCGTTTTTAATTATCTGCTCTAACACTAAATCAAACTCTACAAATTCAGAAGATTGATTTGAAAGCGTCTCATGGACTAGTGCAATGGATGCCACTCTACGCACCGCCTCATCCAAAGCGGAGCTAGCTATAGGATCCGTCACTCGCCTTGACTGCAACCGAAGCAGTGCTGAAACCGTTTGTAAATTGTTCTTTACTCGGTGGTGTATCTCTTTGATAGTGGCATCTTTTGTTAGCAGCGCCCGATCTCTATTTCGTAGCTCCGTTATATTGTGTATCAAGACAATTGCACCTATTCGATCACTGCCCTCTGTTAATGGAATAACTAAAATATCCAATACTGCCGATTGAGATTCATACTCGGTGCGTCGTAAAGATTTACCATTAAGCATGGTTTGCCAAGACTCATCTGTTGGTTGATTATCTCCCTTACTTAAATTTGAAAAAACTACTCCAAGATTCTCACCCTCTAGCTCTTTTTGAAATCCAACTCTGCTTAAAGCAGATCTGGCGTTTGGAGATGCAAAAAAGACTGTTCCATTTACATCTAGACGAATTAAGCCATCACCAACACGAGGTGAAGATTCAGAGGTATAGAGCGAGTTTCTGATTGGAAAATTTCCCTCTGCAACCATTCGGTAGATTTTGTGAGCGATCTCCCGATAATTTAACTCTAGCTTTGAAGGCTGTCGCATCAAATCTGCATTTCGATGTCTAGAGATAACTGCCAAAATTTTTCCATTTAAAATTACGGGAATCGTCTCTTCCTTGATCACAATTTGGCCAACTAATTCAGGTTTAGCATCTCTAACAATTTCACCTTCAGACAGTGCCTGATCAACTAATGGTCGTTGCCCCCAGTTAACGCTGGTGCCAACTAAATCCTCAGTGAAAACGGTTGCCGCAGTTGTTGGCCTGATCTGTGCAATTACTAGATGGCCATCTGGCCAGGATTTTTCATCTCGGCGAATCGGTAACCACAACAACAAATCTGCAAAAGATAAATCCGCTAATAATCTCCATTCGGCAACCAGCTCAGATAGATGTTCAATCTCATTAGATTTTAAATCTGAGTTTTCACTTATCAATTCAGATAGGGTGGCCATTGCCCAATCGTAGGGCTTCTTTTACAACAGTTGGTTACCAATTTTTTCTATCTGCCTCAAGAAGGTGCTACTGCGCAAAAATCCTTTGCCACCGTGAGTATTTCCGGATACTCGATCTATTTTGCGATCAAAAGGAATTTGTGCATTTTTCATCTGACCTACTAGCTCAAGGAACTTTTTCTGAACCGCCTGACCCTGTCGGTCAAATGCTACTTGATTTAATACATAGATTATCTGTGGAGGTTCTATAAGTTTTTTAAAATCATCGACAAATGCACTTAAATAAGTTAGTCCATTCTCATTTGCCCGAGTTACATAAATTAGCTTTGTAGAACATGTGAAACTTTGATTAAGCCAGGTTGCTGTACTTCGGCGATCAGCAAGAGTTTTTGTTAATGAAAGTGTTGAACCACCATCAATAATTGTTATCGTGTCTTTAAGCCCTGCAAGTTTTTTATCTAATTCATGGGCCGAGATTTCCTCAACCTTACGATGAGTTTTTGGGCGCAAATTCTGGTTGGCCAATGCGACTATCTGTGCTGACTTCAATTCCGCTAAGTGATTGGCGATGGTTGAGACTCCTGGCGAGGCAGGGGTACCAAAAATTGAAATTAGGTTACTTAATCTGCTCATTTGATGAATTAAGGGAGGTCTACTCAATGCCATTAGCTGATTCATCAATTGTTGTTTATCAATCTTTTCGCTAATTTCAATAAATCTATGGTTAGAGTATTTCTCTCCTAGCTGGTTTATCTCCCTCGTATGTGCAAACCCCTTGGTATAGAGAATGCAAAGATCAATCTCATTTTGAGCTAGAAAAGTAGATAGAAGTTGGTAATTCAAAGCTCGATAGATGATGTTGCACCCTTGTGAATGCAGTAGAGATGCAACTTTTTCTTCATGCTCGCTATTACTAATTGCAGTTACTAGTTTTAAACGAGGCTCAGCGAGTTCTAACAAGTATTAATCTGCTATCGGTTAGAAAATTTAGAGTTGGTAATACCTGCTCGTTTTCTAGAATGACTAAAACACTTACTACCCCTGAATTATTGCGCTCTAGCACCTGCTCAACAGTTATGGCAGAGGCAAGTAATGCAGGTGCAACCACCTCTTTTGCATTTGATTTACTGATCGCATAAAGATCAATTAAATCCCCTCTGACTAGTGAGATTGGTAGATCAGAGATCTCTACAGTTAATGGAACAAACCTTTGATTTACTGGATTATCCCCAGCACCAATTGCTGCTACTGGAATCAAATCTCCGGCTGATATCTTTGTTAAAACCGTAGTGCCTAAGATCTCTGCTGAAGCGGATAGATAATTCTTGGCAGATTGAGCCAGCAATACTGAAGCTGGAGTGATATCTGATTGCTGGATTATCTGACCTGGAGCTAACTCCCCAGTGCTCGCCCAAACTAAGACAGTTCGATTAGCTTCCTTGGAGATAAGGTTCGCAGCGGTCAATGCAATTATAAATAAGGCAAACCCTAAAGCCAGTCTAGAGTTTCTAAATAGATCAAATTTTGAAATCTTCATTTCTAGTTTTTATCAGTATTGAAAATATAAAAGATCATCCGAAAGGATGATCTGACTGGCCAGTTGATACCTAAAGATCTGGCCATGACAATTATTCAAACAATTAGCACTACTGAAAGTGCTCAAATAAATAAGCTCTACCTAGTCCCGACACCTGATAAAGAGTTTGGTGAAGAGTGGCTTCACCCAAAATTTTCCCCAATTCCTTCAGCTCTTTCTGAACTTCCTGAAGTAAGTAGGTGGAGTGAGAATTTTGTGATTAAAGTTCTTGAGGTTTGGTCTGGTCGACGATCACTTGCACAGTTATCTAGAAATTGTCATCGCTCGGTACAAAAGCAGATCGCGTCTCAATCAAATATCACTACCCAGAAATGTCAGATTCGAAGGATTTATATAAACCAACCCATTGATGGGGTAGTTGAGGCCACCGCTACATTACGTGTTGGCGATCGAGTTAGATCATTATCTTTAAGGTTAGAGGGCGTAGATAAAAGATGGATCTGTACTGAATTAAACCTGCTCTAATTTTCTCCGTGGCATCTTTTGTACTTCTTTCCGGAACCACATGGACAAGGAGCATTTTTCGAAGTACCACCTGTATTAGTTGGTTTGCTATCAGCTGCAGAGTATTGAAGTGCAGCAACAGGTGCAGGAGCCGGTGTTAATCCCTTTGCACCTACCTGGTCACCTTCTACTTGAACCTCAACATTAAATACAAAACTGACGAGCTCTTCTTTGACAGCATCCATCATCGCTGAAAACAGATCAAAGCCTTCGCGTTGGTACTCAACAAGTGGATCACGTTGAGCCATCGCTCGCAAACCGATTCCCTCTTGTAGATAATCCATCTCGTAAAGATGCTCACGCCACCTACGATCCAACACTGACAGCAGAATTTTTCGCTCAAGCTCTCGCATAACAGTTGGTGTTAATTCAGCCTCGCGCTTTGCATATGCGTCTCTGGAATCCTGCAAAATTCTCTCTAGGAGATACTCACTATCTAAAGCAACGGCGCCACCGATTTCTTCCAGCATTTGCTCGACGGTAAAGGAGATTGGATAAAGAACTTTTAATGCATTCCAGAGAGTTTTTAGATCCCAATCTTCAGCCACGCCTGTTTGTGTTGCTGAATTTATATAAGCAGTTATTGTCTCTTCCAGCGAAACTTCAACTAGCTCCTTTATATCCGCACCTTCTAAAACTTCACGTCGTTCTGAGTAAACTACTTCACGCTGTTTATTCATTACATCGTCATACTTCAAAACATTCTTACGCATTTCAAAGTTTAAGGATTCAACTTGAGTTTGAGCAGATTTGATTGCATTGCTAACGATCTTTGACTCCAATGGAGTCTCCTCTGGCATGCCAGCTGCACCCAAAAATCTTTCAACTAAGCCTGAGTTGAATCTGCGCATTAATTCATCTTGTAGGGATAGATAAAACCTAGATTCACCTGGATCACCTTGTCGACCAGAACGACCTCGAAGCTGGTTATCAATACGTCTTGATTCATGTCGTTCGGTACCTAATACATATAAACCACCAAATGAAACTACCGTTTCATGCTCCTTTGAAACTGCAGCCCTTTGTTTTTCTATTTCAATTGGCCAAGCCTTCTCATACTCCTCTGGTGAATCAACTGGATTTAAACCTTTTCGTTGTAATTCAAAATCAGCCATAAATTCTGGATTACCACCAAGCATGATGTCAGTTCCACGACCAGCCATATTGGTTGCAACTGTTACCGCACCAACCGTACCGGCCCGAGCAATGATCGCTGCTTCTCGTTCATGCTGCTTAGCATTTAATACCTCATGAGGAATGCCACGCTTTTTTAAAATTGCCGATAACTCTTCAGATTTTTCTACGCTGACTGTACCAACCAATACTGGTTGACCTTTTTTGTGCCGTTCAACGATGTCATTGGCAACTGCTATGAACTTGCCCGCCTCAGATTTGTAGATCAGGTCGGATTGATCAATTCGCTGCATATTCTTATTTGTTGGAATAGGAATTACACCTAATTTATAAATCTGCATGAACTCAGAAGCCTCAGTCATTGCCGTACCAGTCATACCACTTAACTTTTCATATAACCGGAAGTAATTTTGTAGTGTAATTGTGGCTAAGGTCTGGTTTTCGTTTTGGATTTCAATCCGCTCTTTGGCCTCTAATGCTTGGTGTAATCCCTCGCTATACCGGCGTCCAGCGAGCATTCGCCCTGTGTGCTCATCCACAATCAAGAGCTCACCATTCATTACAACATAATCCTTATCTCGCTTAAATAACTCTTTAGCTCGAATGGCATTATTTAAGTACCCAATCATTGGGGTATTTACCGCTTCATAGAGATTTTCAATACCAAGTGCTTCTTCAACCCGAGATACACCCTCTTCTAAAATTCCTACGGTGCGCTTTTTTATGTCAACCTCATAATGCTGGCCAAGATTTAATCTTGCAACCAAATTAGCGAATTCGACATACCACTTAGTTGGCTTATCTGCCGGACCAGAGATGATCAGTGGTGTTCTTGCTTCATCAATTAATATCGAGTCAACCTCATCGACGATTGCAAAATTATGGCCACGTTGAACACAATCAGCCAAGCTCCACGCCATGTTATCGCGTAGGTAATCAAACCCAAACTCATTATTTGTTCCGTAAGTTATATCTGCTGCATATGCCTCTCGTCGTTCGGCAGGTGACATGCTGGCGAGGATGACTCCAACTTTTAGTCCAAGAAATCTATGAACCCGTCCCATCCATTCACTATCGCGTTCTGCTAAATAATCATTGACGGTAACAATGTGCACACCTTTACCAGTTAATGCATTTAGATATGCAGGTAGCGTAGAAACTAAAGTTTTACCTTCACCAGTTTTCATTTCAGCAATATTGCCTCGGTGTAGTGCAGCACCGCCCATAACCTGAACATCGTAATGACGTTGTCCCAGTGTTCGCTTTGCCGCTTCTCGCACCACTGCAAAAGCTTCTGGAAGAAGAGAATCTAAACTCTCGCCATTTTCATAACGTAATTTGAAGTCAGCTGTTTTACCACGCAGAGCATCATCATCAAGTGATGTCACTTTACTTTCAAAACTGTTAACTTCTTGGGCAAGTTTTGCTAACTGCTTTACAGCTTTACCCTCGCCGGCCCGTAAAATCTTGTCTACTAAACCCACAAAGATCCTCCGCTAGCCTCTTGAATTATTTTATAAATACTCAGTGGCTTATGGTATTAGAGAATTGCGACCCACTGCACACGCAGTAATAGCGGCAGTTACCGTGATTTTGGCTTCAAAAAGAGCCCGTATCCCCTCCATTATTGATGCGCCCGTGGTGACTAGATCATCAATGAGAAAAATCGCCCCCTGAGGATTTTCACAGGTATTAACCTTAAACATTCCATAAGTATTTTGTATGCGCTGCCTGTTATTTAACTTACTCTGATCTTTTAATTTTTTTCGCTGAGAAAGAATCATCAGAAGATTTGATTTAACCGAACTTAACTCAAGTAATTTTTGGACCTCAATAGCAAGCCCTTCAATATGATCTCGTCCACGCCTTCTGATTGCTGCACTTGATGAGGGAACTGTCACTAAATAGATCTCACCTGTAATTCCTAAATCCGCTATGGCGTAATTAATTGAATGTGCAATGCTTTTTGCAAGTAACTTAATCGCAAGATTGTTATTACTTTCTTTTGCAGAAAGTATTACTGCTGCTGTTTTCGCGCTGTAATCAGCTTTAAAGTACAACGGAGTGCTGCCAACACAGTTTTTTTTAGTTCTTACCATCCAATAACTTTCACACTCTGGGCAGAGCCAGTAATCAGTGGTGGAACAACCCAAACAAGAGAGTGGAAAGAGCAACTCTTTTAAAGATTTTAGAGAATCAAGCACCCTTTAATTTATAACTTCAATCTCCCAAGATAATTATTACTTCTTGGCTGTTGTTGATAAAGCATCATCTGGCTCCAAAGAGATTGGGAATGACTGCACAGAGTTACCATGACGTTTAGGAAGCGTTAACACAAAGTGAGCGCCTTGGTGCGGCTTTCCCCAAGCTAACAACTGTCCCTGGTGCAACTTTGCATCCTCTAAGGCGATTGATAAACCAAGTCCGGTACCACCACTACTTCTGGCTCTTGATGGATCAGCCCGCCAAAAACGATCAAACAAATATGGTGCATCTTCTTCATTAAACCCTAGTCCGTAATCACGAACCCCGATGGCGACTTCATTTTCACTCTCTCTTATTTGAACTCTGACAGTTTTGCCCTCACCATGATCGACAGCATTAGTTATGAGATTTCGTAAAATTCTTTCAATTCGCCGCGGATCACCCTCAATCTGAATAGATTTACTTGATGCATCAATCTCAAATAAGGAAGATTTGCTTGGATGAAGGAAGTCAACTGTTCTTTGAACCAAATTCGATATATCAAAGGAAACAACACCTAATGAAGCAGCTTCGGCATCAAATCTGCTTACCTCAAGCAAATCTGAAAGTAACAATTCAAATCGATCTATTTGATTAATTAATAACTCACTACTTCTGGAGATGTTGGGATCAAAACTTTCTTTCTGCTGATAAATTACCTCTGCTGCCATCCGTAAGGTTGTCAGTGGGGTTCTAAGCTCATGTGATACATCAGAGACGAATCGTTGCTGCAACATCGAAAGATTTTCTAATCTTGCAATTTGCTGCTGAATTGAAACCGCCATTTCATTAAATGATTTACCTAAGCTCGCAAGCTCATCTTCGCTAGAGACTGACATTCGGCTGGTTAAATCACCTTGAGTGAATTTCTCAGCAACTGCAGCTGCTTGTTGAACTGGGGCTACTACTTGGCGAATTACAAATTGGGTACTCAACCCGATGAGCAGAACTAAGAGTAAGCCCGCACCAAATAAGGTCCAAGTTATAACGGAGATACTGTCGTATTGAGCATTTAACTTAAAAAGATAATAAATCTCATATACGCCGGTACGGGGAATATTAAGCTTTCCACCAATTAAAAAACCTGGAAACTGATCACCGTTTGAGTATCGAATCGTTACTCTTTTATCTAAAATCTCATCAGATTGGCGAACCTGTTCGCGAAATTCATCAGGAATTGAATCTAGTACTAATAATGTAGGAACAGTTTGATAAATGATTGGTTCATTGCCACTCTTCGCAAATGGCAAGATCACAGTCTCTCTTCCAGACAATGAGCCATCTTCTCGACTTGAGGTAATAAAATCTTGTACTACCTTGTTTAAGCCGGCATCATTTTGAAATCTTGCAATATTAAAGTGGCCTTGAGCAAGAAATAGCGCATTGGAAGTTTCAACTTTTGAGATAGCAATTTTTTCATTAATAATTGTGGTAGCAACCCGGTTATGAACTGAAATACCAATTACTGCTGCGATGATAATTGCAAATGCGACACTAGTTAGCAGTACTTTAAGACTAAGGGATTGCCTTATCTTAAATTTGCTCGCAAACATGGCTAAACCTTAGCCGCCCCCGCCTTATATCCAACACCTCGAACAGTTAGTACATACTCAGGATTGTCCACATCATTTTCGATTTTTGAACGCAAGCGTTGCACGTGAACATTGACTAAACGTGTATCGGCTGCGTGCTGATAACCCCAGACCTCACTTAGCAGCGCTTCACGAGTAAATACTCGACCTGGCTCTTTTGCAAGAGCAGCCAATAGATCAAACTCTAATCTGGTTAAAGCTATCTCTCGCCCACTCTTTAAAACTTTGTGCTCCATTTGATCTATTACTAAATCACAAATTCCAAGTGTTCCAACCTTTGTTACGCGTCTTAACCTAGTATTAATTCGGGCGACTAGCTCCTGTGGTTTAAAAGGTTTGACCATGTAATCATCTGCGCCAGCTTCCAGCCCCAACACAACATCATGGGTGTCTCCTTTTGCTGTTAACATAACAATTGGAACCATAGATTTTTCTCGAATGATTTTACAAACTTCGATTCCATCAATCCCAGGCAACATAACATCTAATAAAACTAAATCTGGCGTGTTGGAATTAAAGAGATCCATAACTTGATCACCACGACTTACTAAATCCACCTCCATACCCGCACCAGTCAAAACAATGCTGAGCATTTCAGCTAAGTCTTGGTCGTCATCAACGACCATGACTAATGGCATTTAGGAACCGTGTTCCCAGGAGTTCAAGTAAAGCTCCTGCGCTGGAGTTAACACATCTAACGCAGCACCCATACTCTCAAGCTTCAACCGAGCAACATCCTTATCAATTGAAACGGGAACATTATGAAGACCAGCTGGCAGATCCTTGCCTGCTTTTAACAACCACTCAGCTGTTAATGCTTGGTCTGAAAAAGACATATCCATCACTGAGGCTGGGTGTCCTTCAGCGGCGCCAAGGTTTGCAAGTCTGCCCTCTGCAATTAATAATATTCGACGGCCATCTGCCATCACATACTCATCGGTTTGGTGACGCATCTTGGAATTTTTTTGTTTTGCATTTTTTTCTAACCATGCAACATCAATTTCAATATCAAAATGGCCTGAGTTTGCCAGTATTGCGCCATCCTTCATTTGCTTGAAGTGTTCATCGCGCAAAACATCACGATTACCAGTTACCGTAATAAACAGGTCTCCGATTGCAGCAGCCTCAGTCATTGGCATAACTCTGAATCCTTGCATCAGAGCATCTAATGCTTTAGTTGGATCAATCTCAGTGACAATTACCTCAGCGCCTAATCCTTTTGCGCGCTCAGCAACGCCCTTTCCGCAGTAACCAAATCCAGCGACCACCACAATCTTGCCAGCTACTAAGGTATTGGTTGCGCGAAATATCGCATCAAATGTGGATTGGCCAGTTCCATAACGATTATCAAACATATGTTTTGTATCAGTGTCATTCACCGCAATCATAGGAAACTTAAGTGCGCCATCTTTTGCCATTTGGCTCAGGCGGATAACTCCAGTCGTTGTCTCCTCGCAACCTGCCATCACGCCATCAATTAATTCTGTCCGGGTGGTGTGTAAAACATTAACTAAATCGCAGCCGTCATCAAATACCAATTGTGGCTTAATATCTAGTGCAGAATTTAAATGACCGTAGTAACCATCACGATCAACTGCATTTCTTGCAAATACTGAAATTCCATACTCATGGACTAATGCAGCGGCAGTATCATCTTGAGTTGAAAGTGGATTTGAAGCACATAATGCTAAATCAGCACCGCCAGCTTTTAACGCCAGCATTAGATTCGCAGTTTCAGTCGTCACATGCATACAAGCCGCAATCCGCACACCAGCAAAAGGTTTTTCTTTAGCAAATCTTTCTTTTATCTGAGCAAGAACTGGCATATTACGAGCTGCCCATTCAATTCGTTTTTTGCCCTCTGCGGCTAGCTTTGCATCGGCAATGTCATTTTTAATGGCGGTCGTAGTACTCATTTAATCTCCTAGTTAATTTGGCTTCTCAATCAATACTCTGCATAGGGCGGTTAGAAGGCAAAGATACCCTGTCTTAAATGAATTATCACCTTTAAATTAGGTTAAGAACTGTGTCCCTAATCTCTGCCATCTGCTTCTGCGTATTAGCCTCGACATTTAGCCTAAGTAATGGCTCAGTATTTGATGGCCGAAGATTAAACCACCAACTTTCGGCAGTGACTGTTAAACCATCTAACTCATCAACTTGATACCTGTCTTTGTATTTGTCTTTAACTAATTTAATTGACTTATTGGCATCCTTTACCTTGCTATTGATCTCACCGCTTGAAAAGTAGCGATTATAAGGTTCCAGCAAATTTGAAAGTGAATTAGAAGTTGCCATCAACTCAGCTAAAGCATAAAGAGCTGCCAACATACCGGAGTCTGCTCGCCAAAAATCGCCAAAGTAAAAATGGCCAGAGTGCTCTCCGCCAAATACCGCACCAGATTCAGCCATCAATGTTTTTATATATGAATGACCAACTCGGCTGCGTAAAGCGATACCGCCATGTTCAGAAATTACCTCTGGTACTGCCTTAGAGGATATTAAATTATAGATAATTGTCGCTCCAGGATTGGCTTTTAACTCCCTGACAGCAATTAACGCTGTCAGAGCTGAAGGATTTACTAAATCACCATTTTCATCGATTAAAAAGCAGCGATCGGCATCGCCATCAAAAGCTAAACCAATATCTGCTTTTTCTTTCTTCACTTTTTTCTGTAATGCCTTTAAGTTCTCAGGTTCGATTGGATTTGCCTCATGGTTTGGGAAATTTCCATCTAACTCGAAATACATTGGCACCAAGTCAACATTTAATTTCTTCATTACAGCTGGGGCGGTAAAGCCAGCCATTCCATTTCCAGCATCGATAACTATCTTTAACTTTCGTTTCTTAAAGGTATTTTTTGGAAATCTGGCTAATAAATAATCAACGTAGTCATTGAGTAGCTCTTGTTTTCTAACACTTCCAACCGGGCGATTGGAAATAGGAACTCCCTCTTCAATCAATTGGCGAATTTTGATCAATCCAGATTCTTGACCAATTGGCCGTGCGCCACTTTTGCAAAGCTTCATCCCGTTATATTTGGCTGGATTATGACTAGCGGTAAACATCACGCCAGGTAAATTTAATTTTCCAGAGGCAAAATAAAGCATGTCCGTTGATGCTAAGCCAATTCGGATTACATCCATACCTTGGCTGGTGGCGCCATCTGAAAATGCATCCGCCAGTGGACCAGAAGATGGTCGCATATCCTCTCCAACCACGATGGTGGCTGGTTCACGTTCAATTTCTAGAAACTTAGCGAAAGCTACACCTAAGGAAAAGGAGAAATCAGGTGTTACCTCATCTTTTACCAAGCCTCTAATGTCGTAGGCCTTGATAATTTTCTCTAACATAATGCCCTTAACTTAGGGGTTGGTAACAGTTTTTAAAAATTAATTTGAAGGTAGTACCCGAAGATGACCTCGTCGGCCAAGCTCTGGCTGCAGGCTCTTATTTGTTGAATCAGAACTTGCTACCTCACGCACTGCGTTGGCAATAGCCATTAGATCTTCTTCTGACGGACCGGTGTTATGGTCAACAATCTCTTCTTTTATTACATTCCAACCCACTGGAACAGTTAATCGTTCACTGTGTGCTGCGCACAAATCGTAATTATGTGGCTCGGCATAAGTTGAAAGTGGACCAAGAACTGCAGTTGAATCTGAATAAATGTAAGTAAGGGTTTTAATCGCAGCACTAGTGCAACTAGCTCGAGAGCATCGGCGACTTGCTGATTTTCGCATGTCAGCAGATTAATACGAATTAGGTGAAAAAGTTGGGATTTAGCCTCTACTAATTACTCGGGCATCAGATATTGGCTCAGAGGCGGTTTCTAAATTAGCTCCATTATTCATTGGCAGGTAGCTAGTACCAATTTTCCCAGCCTCAGGTAACAATATAACTCCCCCACTTATCCCACTTTTATTTGCTCTGACTTCAAGTCGATTTAATCCACTCGGTGCGCGCCAGGTTTCAAAATTTGTACCAGTTACCTTCTTAGTAATCTTTCTACCATTAGCACCGATGGCATTTATCTGCACATCGATTCGATCACCAACAAAATTCAAAATTGGTCTTGAACCGGTTAAATTCACACTCCACTTGTTTAACTCATCAGCACCAGTTGCCCATGCGATCTCACTACTTTTACCGTAAGTGAAATTAGAAAATACCGAGGCAAAAATTGGCTGATCTGACTCAACTATTACTGAAAACGGCTGTCCGGTGGGGGCAAAGGTAAGTGGAATACTTATTAATCGTTGGCTCTTTACCTCAAGTTGTGAAAGTCCAATCGGAATAAAATTGCCATCATTTGAATTTACCTTCACATCAATATTTGCATCAATCGATGATGGCACTAACAATCTAAGTGTGTGACTCACTGAATTAGTATTTGTCACCAACTTATCTAGCAAACCAGTAATCGCAGGTATTGTCACAACCTTTCGAGCGGTTGCTACTGGTGCAACAAAATCTGCACCTAGCGACTTGAGGCCTTTTTTGCGCTCATCAAGAAGGTAGGAGCTAACTCGACCAGATTTAGTTTTGACTGCAATAGCTATGGCCTCTTCACCAGGAACTAATGAGTCAATTGCTATTTTTCTTGTTGAATTCTGAGCGATTACAACCTCTCTTGGTTCTAGCAAACCATTTGGTGTGAAAATTTCAATTTCAACTGCAGATTCACTAAAACCACTATTTGATATGTATAGGAATGATTTACTTGTTAGAGCACCTGAACCGCCAATAAACCACTGCTCGCCATTGCTGACTGAACATGGAACTACAGCTTTCCAGCCGTCGTTTGCAAAGGTCAGTGATGTTCCTGGGTTTCCTTCGACCAAAACTGCATCATTCTTCATTGGTATAACACCGCTTTTGCCCGGATTTAATCTTTTGCTGGTGCCATCAATTGATCTTCTATTTATCTTTGAACTAGTTAAGGCTGCAATTGAAGAAACCTTGTTTCCAATTGCTGGACAAACTGTTGCTGGATAAGAGGAAGTTAATTTGATTTGCTGACTTCGCTCTGGCGCATAGTAAGCAAGGCTGGCTAGAACCAATAGTGCAAGGGGAATAACTGTTGTTTTAAAATCAATTCTGATAGAGCCCAGATTTACCGGTTTTGATTGGTTTTTCTTCATACCAACTCCTCAAGTGGCACCTCACGACGCTTACGTCCAGCCGGTAGTGCTAAAACAATCGAAGTGATTAAAGCGATTAACTGAATAGAGATCCATGCCCTGCGGCTTGTTCCATTATGGGTTAAAGAGATCTCACCCGGCTCAGTAATTTTGAACATTGGAATTCCAAATGGATGTTCCTCAAGTAGCACCGCTTTTCCATTTAGGAATAATTGCCAAGATTTATCAAATTTTTCTGCTAACAAAATTACGCCTTCTCCCGAAACAAAGCCCGTAGCGGCTTTGTCAGTTGAGCTAACTGGAAAAAATGTGCCCGAAGTATTTTGGTAAGTTACTCGCGCATGAGATTTATCAACCTTCCATACCACTCCGTCTTTTGTTGCAGAGCTTCGAGTAAATCCACCAATACCATCAATAATTCGAACTAATCCTGCATCCGCTGGATTTTTCATATATACATATTGAATTCCGTAGTAACCAAGGATTTGGCTGCTACTGCCACCCACGCCATTTACTAGATCAACAATGGTTTGATGAAACTGCGGCGGCGTTGGACTTGCAACATCGGCATTGCCAATCTGTAGATCTCCACCTCTAGTAACAAAATATTGCAATTGCTCAGGACTCTTCCTCATTACCAAAGTTTTCGGACGTTCAGTTGTAGATGCTAAGTCACTTATGAATGCTGGAATCACCTGTTCTTGATTTGAACGAACTAAGGAATCTGCACCCGTTGTTACTGTCCAAACTGAGATTGAAAGCATTGACGCAACAGTTATGACTGCAGTTGCTGCCAAGCTAATATGTTTAAAACCAAAATTGCTTTGCTGTAACTGCGGGATCATTCTTTCTGTGATTGCAAAGAATGAAAGCAGTACTAACAATTGAGCAAAAATTACTAATGGTCCGCTCCAGATACGTTGTGCGCTACTACTATTTCCTTCAATAAAATAAGAACTCAGTGTTGCAGCAATAGCAATGACAAATAAAGCAGTAATTCCAATCTTACGTTGTTCCTTAGAGATCACTGCCACAATCAGATACAGAACAAATGGCGCTAGCAAAAATAGTGGTGGAGAGCCAAGCCCACCTAGATTAAAGAGTAAAACTGATAGCTGTCCAGCAGATTCAACAGTTAAGCCTGGCTCTTTTAATGCTGAAATTGGATTCAAAATCAAGTTAATTGAAATCGGTACGTTTATAAATACTGGTGTGAAAATTAGCGCGAAACGCTTCTTATACTCGTCGGTGTCCAAACTTTTTATGACCTGTTGCCAACTAATTACTTGCCAATTTAGTGAGGTGAGGTAGGTGTATAAAAACACTGATAAATGGAAAATAATCCAAGTCAATAGAAATAGTGGTGAAAAAGCGCCGGCTACAGCTGCAATTAAAACTATTGAGAAGATCTTGCGCCAGGATAAGTTGCTTAAACCTCTATGCTTTTCCAGCAGGGTAAATAGGCTAGGTAACAAAATCGCAACCACAACAGTACCTAACCGCCCTTGATTTATTGCGGTTAAGACTGCGGGTGAAAAAGAGTACATAAAAGCTACAAAAACACTGGAGTACTTTGTTAGTGAGTATTTCCTTGCTGCTCGATAACTTAGTATGAACAACAAAGCAGGAGTGAGAAAGAATAGTAAAGCGATAAAGGTTTGTGGGTTGGCTGCAGTTATAAATGATCCAATGCCAATAATTGGAATCCAAGCTGGAGCAGCAGCGCTGCTACCCAGTCCAACCAAATGCCAAGAAGATACAAAGGAGGAGATCATCTCAAAAGCACTAGCCGGTGCTACTGCAAGCGCTCCACCAGACAACGAACCAAAACGATTTCTTGAATAAAGGATTGAGATAAACAAGGTTAGCAAAACACCTAACAATAAAGGTTGCTTTACTAAAGCTCGAATCTTGGTAAAACTCTTACCTGATTGGTATTGGATTTCATCAAAACTTTCATCAATCACACCAAGGTCTGAGTAGTTTTTTACTCTAGTGATTTCACCTTCACCACGGTTGGGTCGAAAAGCATTTACAAGTGAGGAGGAAATTCGCTCAATAATTGATCTAATTTGTGCACCACGACTTGGGATGAAGGGAGTAATAACACGAGCAGTTAATACTCGACTAGATCTTCGATAACGACGAGACTTGATTAAGTCTGCAGGTTTAAATATCAGCAAACCAACAGCAGCTATCTCATCAGCTGCATACCCTGGAAGTTTTGCTAGCAAGTAAATTATGGACCTACCAATTGATGTAAAAAGAAGTTGAATAGCAACCCAAGGCAAAATCCACCAACTTGAGTTTGCTAGTAGTACAAATGCTGCATTTCTTCTGTCGAGTAGCAAAGGGCGGTGCAAAATTGCATCCCGCACATCAACTGATCTACGCTCTGTTGCGGCGGCCTCTGCATGATACAAAATTGCTTCGCCGACACAAACTACTGAGTGACCGGCTATATGGGCTCGCCAACCAAGATCTATGTCATCTCTAAATAACTCAAGGCTGGGATCAAAACCACCTAGCTCCTCAAATAGTGACCTCTTAATCAACATACCTGCAGTATTTACCGCCAAAACCTCTTTAATTTCATCATGCTGTCCTTGATCATGTTCTCGATCTTCTAACCCAGTCCAGCGAGTGCCATTTTCCGTGATGCTCACGCCCACCTCTAAAATATGTTTACGGTCATACCAACCAAGAATTTTTGGTCCGGCAATGCCAACCTGCGGTCGAGCCACAACTGCCTCTAGTAATTTAGCAAGTGCATATCGATCCGGAGCACAATCATCATGCAAGATCCAAAGCCACTCTTGTGAGTTCTCACCATCTAATGGAGGAAGTTTTGCAACGGCAGCTGAAATGGCGGCACCAAAACCAGTTCGTCTAGATTTTTTGATTACCTCAATACCAGCATTATTTAATAATTTAACTGAGCCATCTATTGAGCCAGTATCAACTGCAATGATTTGATCAACTTTATGTTTTTGTGAAGATAGTGATGCCACAACCTCGCTGAGCCAGGTGACACCATCATGTGTAACAACAATTGCTGTTACAAACTGATCTTTAAGTTGAGCTTGCGCTCTGGTGCTTTGCTTTTCAGCCACCCGTAATTTTATGCGCTACGGCGCTTTAAGCGACGACGCTCACGTTCAGATAATCCACCCCAAATTCCAAACCGCTCATCATGAGCTAGGGCGTACTCCAAGCACTCAGCCCGAACCTCACAGGATAGGCAGACTCGCTTAGCCTCTCTAGTTGATCCACCCTTCTCAGGAAAGAAAGCCTCTGGATCGGTCTGAGCGCACAAGGCACGCTCCTGCCAAGAGAGCTGCTCTGAGTTAACTACCAGGGATGTTAGATCTGCACCTTGTTCTGACATATCTCTCCAATGTGTAATCAGTACTGCCTAAAAATCCTTAGGGCTTGGGGTTCGCCCACTAATAGGAGAATTACACGCTTGTAACTCGATTAAGTCAAGTCGAGAGTGAGCAAATTGGGGAAAATTAGAAGCCTAAATAATTGGTTAAGACCACCATTCCAGCCTCAATTTGAGCCCCTGGTGCGATTATGGAGTCAATTATTTTGCAGTTGGCACCTATTTTTGCACCTTGACCAATAATTGATCCGCTAATTTGGCAATTACTATCAATTACAACCTCACCTTCAACTACCGAACCTTTGTTGATTTCACAACCGGATCCAATTTTTGAAGTTGGAGAGATTAATGCATCGCTACTGCGTGGTGGCGTGGCCGAAGATGAGATAACACCAGTTACTAAATCAGCTGATGCCTTAACTAAGGCTGCTGGTGTTCCAATATCAAGCCAATAGGAGTTATCTACATATCCAAAGACTTTTGCCCCGGCAGTTAACAGTTTTGGAAAGGTGTCTCTTTCCACACTTACCACCTGATCTTCAGGAATTTGCTTGATCACATCTTGATTAAAAATATAACACCCAGCATTTATCTGATTGCTGATGGGATTTTCCATCTTTTCTAAAAAGGATTTCACGCGGTTATTACCTTGCAACTCAATACAACCATATGGTCTGGCATCTGAAACTTGAGTTAAATACAAGGTTACATCTGCATTATTTTGCTGGTGAAACTCAATCTGACCCTTTAGATTATGACCGCTTAGCACATCCCCATTAAAAATTACTATCTGATCATAATTTGGAAGTAGTTTCGCGGCATTTCTAATTCCACCGCCAGTACCTAATGCTGAATGCTCAACTGCATACTTGATTTTGATTCCAAACTTTTCACCATTACCAAAGTAAGGTTCAAACAATTCTGATTTATAGGAGGTTGCTAAGACAATCTCCGAGATTCCAGCTCCAGCTGCTTTTCTAATTTGGTGTTCAGTAAATGGCACACCAGCTACTCTTAACATGGGCTTTGGAGTTTTTAAAGTCAGGGGTGACAATCTGGTGCCCATTCCACCCACTAATAAAATTGCACCTATTTTCATTTGATTAGTCGATCTGCTACTTGCTTGATGTTCTCATCGGTTGCCGTCAACGCAATTCGAACATAATTATCACTGCCATAAAAAGCCCCCGGTGTAACTAAAATACCTAGCTCGGCAAAGTAATCAACGGTTTTATAGCCATCTTCATCTCTTGTACACCAGATATACAATCCAGCTTGGCTGTATTCAATTTTAAATCCCTTGCTAAGCAAAGCTTGCTTTAAGATCTGTCGACGATTGCGATATCTATCTGCCTGCTCTTTTACATGTTTCTCATCAGATAAAGCAGTGATCATCGCCTGTTGTACTGGCAGAGGCACCATCAATCCGGCATGTTTTCTCACCTGTCTAATTTGATCAATCAATTTACTGTCTCCGACCACAAAGCCAGCTCGATATCCAGCCAGATTAGATCGCTTTGAAAGTGAAAGCACGGCCAACAAACCAGTGTTATCGCCATTTGCTAGTGCCAAAATAGATTTAGCATCATCAGAAAAACTTAAGTAGCACTCATCACTTGCCACAATCGCCTGATTCTTGCGAGCCCAAGTGATACAAGCTTTTAACTCTTGATCTGTTTGCACCTGACCTGTTGGATTTGATGGTGAGTTCAACCATGCTAAATCAGCTTTTGACCAACTGTTTGCATCAATATCAACTGGAGTGGCTTGGGCGGAAGCCATCAAGGCACTGACTAAATAAGTTGGATAGGCAACTTTTGGATAAAGAACACTTTTACATTGTAAAAAAGTTGGCAGCAGTGCTATGAATTCTTTTGATCCAATTGTTGGCAGCACATCAAAATCACCAGTTACTCCTAAATTTTTAACTGACCATTTCTTTATGGCATCTTTAAGTGCTGGAGTTCCAGCAACTACTGGATAGCCAGGTGAGTTACTTGCAGATGAAAATGCATCTTGAATAAATTGTGGGGTGGGGTCAACTGGTGTTCCTTGGGATAGATCAATAAATCCGCCCGGATATTTTCGAGCTTTTTCACCAAAGGGCGCCAAAAGATCCCAAGGAAAATCTGGCAGATTCAGGTTTGCCTACTTTGCTTGTGGTGGCAGAGCAGCAACTACTTCATGATCTTTTCCAACTGGACCTAATTTAGCTGCTCCTCCAGGGGATCCAATCTCAACAAAAAACTTAGTGTTGATTTCACTGAAATTCTTCCATTGCGAAGGCACATCATCTTCATAGTAAATAGCTTCTACCGGGCAGACTGGCTCACATGCACCACAATCAACACACTCATCAGGTTGAATATAAAGCATTCGATCACCCTCATAGATGCAATCCACTGGGCACTCTTCAATGCAGGATTTATCCTTCACATCAACACATGGTTGAGCAATTATGTAGGTCACGCTTCTCCTTACAGTTATATCCAGCTATATAGGTAGAGAATACTGCCATTAACTCATACTCTAACTGGAGGTGAGTTTAATGGAGGGGGTCAAGTGCAGCCATCTGCGGCACAAATAGGTCAACGGGTCAGTATTCGCCTGCATGATCCTGCTGGTGGCTATCGGGATATTCTCGGTGTTTTAGAGAGTGAGAACACACTCCGAAAGAAGGATGGCACCTTGGTTTCCTTTGATCCAGCAAGAATTGCTATCTGGAAGGTTGTGCCAAGCAAATGAGTATTGCTGAGATTTCACTTTTTGATACCAAAAGCAGAAAGTTACAACCATTAAAGAGTAGCGATGGAAAAAAATTAAGAATTTATAGTTGTGGTCCTACTGTTTATCGTGACGCTCATGTAGGAAACATGCGAACATTTCTTCTTGGAGACTTAGTAATAAGAACTGCAAAATACCTTGGACATGATGTCGAATTCATTCAAAATATTACTGATGTTGGACATATGTCCGAGGATTTTGTCGAAGATAAAATTCTTGCACAAGCTAAAGCTGAGTCAAAGGATCCATTTGAAGTAGCCAGAATTTATGAAGCTAGATTTCATAAGGATTTATCTCATTTAAATATTACTGTTGCTAATAAGTATCCAAAGGCGAGTGAGTGCATAAAAATGATGCAAGATTTGATATCGCTATTGATTGCAAAAAATCACGCCTATGTGGGCAGTGATAACTGTGTTTACTTTTCTGCGCAATCATTTCCCGGATATGGCGCTATAAGTGGCAACCGATTGGATTCACTAAAACCAGGTCATCGATTTGAGTACACCGAAGATGGTGCAAAGAGATTTCACGCCGACTGGGCGTTATGGAAGGCAGCTGGCGATCGAACACAAATGATCTGGGACTCTCCATGGGGTGCGGGCTTTCCAGGCTGGCACATTGAGTGCTCAGCAATGTCACTGCATTACTTAGGTGGGTTTGTTGATCTGCATCTTGGCGGAATTGATCTTCGATTTCCGCACCATGAAGACGAACGTGCCCAATCTAATTGCGCAATTGATAAAGAAGCAGTTGAGTTGTGGGTGCATGGTGAACATCTTCTTTTTGAAGGAAGGAAGATGGCAAAAAGCACAGGAAATGTTGTTCTGATATCTGATCTCATTGAAAAACATATTGACCCACTAGCCCTGAGATTATGCTTTTTAGAAAATAGGTATCGAAGTCAAATGGATTTAAGTTGGGAAAGCTTAAAAGCAGCCCACAGCCTTCTGCAACGTTGGCGAGAAAAAATTCAACTTTGGCAGCGGGATAACAATGTAGATTTACCGTTAACCCAAAAACTAATTGAGGAAATAGTCACTGACTTTAGACAAGATCTTGATACACCAAGAGCGCTTCAAAAATTAAGAAATCTTGAAAAATCTGAATCGGTAAGTGATGGTAGTAAGAACCTTGTGTTCAAAGCCGTGGATCAGCTATTTGGTTTAAATCTATTAAATCAAATTGCGCAAAAAGATTTATCACTAGAGGCGCAAAAGTTATTAGCGCAACGAGCGGTGGCTAGAGAATCTGGGGATTTCAATGAGAGTGATCGCCTTCGCAATGAACTAGAAAAATTAGGTGTTGCAGTCAAAGATAGTAAATCTGGACAAAGCTGGGAGTGGATAATTAATTAAACTTTGAACGGCTCTTAAACATGCTCACAATTATGGTAACAAAGCCGCCTAATAGAAATAAATTTCCAAAAGTATTGCCAGTAATCAAAATTTCATCTCCTGACCATGGAGTGCTAGCCCGAATCACTAATGCAAGCCAGCTGGCAGCAGCAATAACTTGATAGCGAAGATAGATAAACTTTTGTCCAACTACTTTAAAGCCTAAGTAAGTCAAGATCAAAGAAAGAATTAAGCCAATTGGTTGGCTGAAGTTGTGCAACATAGTTCCACAAAAGCCAAGGAGTGCACCAAAGAGAGCGCTCTGAATTAGCCTCATAAGTTAACTCCAGCAAACAAATCTAATTCCCGACCATTCTCATCAAATGGTCCAGCAGCCTCCCCTTTGACCAAGGTGTAGTACTCATCTCCCCATACTGACAAACCCAGATTATTTGATAGGGCAAAGAAAGGACCATCTACTGAAATTTGAGTGGCATGCGCCTTCATCGCTGCTAATTTTTGTGGAACATACTCGGGAGCTTTGACCACAGAGGTAACTAGCTCATCTGGTTTTGCAAATGGCAAATCATCAGCATTTTCTGCGCCAAAGAACTCTGAGCCAACCTCCTTCATTTTATCGATACCCATTTGAATAACAGATCTTGGCATTGTGTTCCAGTAAATCTTGCTAATCTGCCAACCCTGCTCACTTGCGATCTCCGATGCTCGCATTGCCACTTGGTGAGCCTTTATATGATCAGGATGACCATAGCCGCCAAACTCATCATATGTAATTAATACCTGTGGTTTTATTTCTAAAATAATTTTCACTAACTCATTTGCAGCTTCATCCAAATTAGCTTGCCAAAATACATCTTTGCGGTCATTTTGGGGAGTGCCCATCATCCCGCTATCACGCCATTTTTTACTTGGTGATCCCAAAAACCTAAAATCTTTCACTCCTAATTCATGCATTGCATCTTTTAACTCGATTTCACGATGCTCACCCAGTTTGTCATCTTTACTACTGGCTAAATTAAGTAAAGACTCAACTAAAACTTCACCCTCTTCACCTCTAGTACAAGTTACTAAAGTGACATCAATGCCCTCTGCGGCATACTTAGCCATAGTTACACCATTATTAATTGTTTCGTCATCTGGATGGGCGTGAACTAGTAATAATCTCTTTGCTGATTTCACCCGCACAATATAACTATAAAGGTGAGAGAAACTGACAAAGTAAGTAATAACAGATTAGAATTCACTAATGGTCGATGATAAGTCTGCCCGATTGCCACGGGATGAGCGTCGTGCGCAATTATTAGTTGCCGCCTTAGAGGTATTTACAGCCGCCGGCTATCACTCTGCGGCCATGGATGAGATAGCAGATCGAGCAAATGTTAGTAAGCCAGTTTTATATCAGCACTTTCCTTCAAAATTAGAGCTTTATTTAGCAGTTCTTGATTTACATATCGATTCATTAGTTTTTGCAATTCAGAAAGCAATTGCATCTAATCGAGAGAACTCATCGAGAGTTGCTGCGACGGTTGATGCCTACTTTGGCTTCATTGATTCTGAAGGCGAAGCCTTTCGCTTACTTTTTGAAAGTGATATGAATTTAGAGCCTCAAGTGCGCGAGCGACTAAATCGAATGACATATGACTGTGCAGCTGCAGTTAGTGCTGTGATATCGATTGATACTGGATTAGGTAAAGAGGAATCCATGATGCTTGCGGTGGGAATAATAGGAACAGTTCAAACCACAGCTCGGCATTGGCTAGATCGTGATGGAAAAATTGATCGCAGACGGGCTACAGAGTTGGTGATGAATTTAATTTGGCGGGGCATTTCTGGGTTTCCTAAGTCACAGTCCTAAATTCGCAAACCCATCAAGCTATAGATAGAGTTATCTCATGGCAACTAGTAAATCTGCAAGCAAAAGTTCAGGTAAAACTGAGATCAAAATTGGTATTTCAGACAGCACTCATGAGATTAATTTTGAATCTCCAAACACTCAATCTGAAATAGTCGCAAAAGTTAATGAGGCAATTAAGTCTGCGACTGTCCTGGCATTAAGTGACAGTAAAGGACGAGAGATTTTGGTTCCACATAATAAAATAAGTTATGTTGAAGTTGGCGAATCAGCTGATCGCCGAGTGGGTTTTGCAAATCAATAATTAGAGTTTAATTACTCGGCGTTTATTGGCTCTTGCTTCCAATCTCTCCCACTGTTCCGGCAAAGTCACGTACTCACCTAACAAATTTAGTTTCCCATTTCCATGATAATCACTAGCGCCAGTCATTATGAGATCATTTTGCTTGGCTAACTCAATTAACTGAGTTTTTTCATCAGGTGAATGATCGCGGTGATCAACCTCAACACCATCTAGGCCAGCTTCAATCAAAGATCCAAAAGTTTCAAGTGAGATAGTTCTTCCTCGATGTGATGCCATTGGGTGTGCAATTACCGAGACTCCACCAGCTGCTTTAATCATTTTAATTGCCACTTCTGGCAACGGTGAGTAGTGGGATACATAGTATTTTGATTTGTTGTGCAGCATCTGAGTAAAAGCCTCATCCCTACTTGCTATCACACCTTTTTTCACCAATGCATCTGCCAAATGTGGGCGCCCTAAGGTTGCACCATCTGCTAATTCATTTAAGACATCCTGCATACTTATATCGATCCCAGCCTCATTAAGCCGAGTAATAATTTTTGCCATTCGGCCATACCTATTTTCACGGGTTGCTTGCATGGTGTTCATTAATTCTGAATTTTCAGAATCAAACAACAATCCAAGAATATGCACACTTATTCCATCTTGGGTTTGGCAGGAGATCTCAGCTCCAGGAACAAGTGAAATACCTGGTCGAAGTGCAGTAATTGCCTCTTGCCAGCCACTTGTTGAATCATGATCAGTAAGACCCAATACTGAAATTCCAGCAGCAAGTGCTTTATTTATTAATTGAGTTGGCGAATCGGTTCCATCACTAAAGTTTGTGTGGGTATGCAAATCAATCATTTGACTTACTCTCTTCTTGATTTGACCGCAATACAAAGAGTGAACAACCAAATAGCAATCCAATTATTCCAGGAATGGTCCCGGCTGGTGGTTGCTGCCCAAGCCATAGATAAGCAAGTATTGCGCTAACCGGTACCTCAAAAAATACAACTAATGAGACCACTGCTGGTGATACTCGCTTTAGAGTGAAGTTAAACAAGGTATGCCCTAAAAATTGTGCTCCTATTATTAATCCTGCTAACAAGATCCATTCTGATGTTGAGAAGCCAGTTAAATTTGAGTTGGTAACAAGCACCACAGGAAAAATCATCACTGCACATGTTAAATAACAAACAGTTGTAAAAGTGGAGGTTGATATAACTTTTTGTGAATTGGCGGCAATTATCATGTAAGCAGCCCCTACTGCTCCACCAATTACTGCTAGCAAATCACCCTGAAAAGCTTGTATTGAAACATTGAAATCAATCCCAGTAATAACAACTACAGAGAAAAATGCGATCACCATTCCACCAATTGATTTTCTTGGTATGTGACCCCCAGCTAACTTAATAAATATTGCAGCAAATATTGGTTGGGTGGCAGTCAGCGCTGTTCCAGTTGCCACACTTGTTAATTTCATGGCCCAAAAGAAACAGACAAAGTGAGTGGCTAATAATGCCCCTGCCAAAATTGACCAGCGAATTGCTCGTTGCTCAGCCTTTGTTCGCCACTCCCCCCTGGCCAATGCAAAGGGCATCATCATTAATGCACCTACTAAGTTTCGCCAGAAGATCATTGTGGGAATGGGCATCGTGGCCTTAGCAATGATTGGACCCGAGGAACCAATACCAAGCACACCTAAAACCAAAAAGGGGATATCTCTGCCTGTTGGCAATTTTGTGTGATCTTGATTCTTCATGGGTAAAACCTACCTATAAATTAATTATTGTTATGAATTGATAGTAAGCGGTTACCCTTAACCTATGAATACCAGCACTAGAACAAACTTAACTCGTGTATTCCTGGCCCGATTAGCAGGTACTGCAGTTTTTGACCCAAATGGTGATCAACTTGGAAAAGTAAGGGATGCTGTAGCAACCCTTCGGGCTAATAATCAACCGCCGAGGATTCTTGGCTTAATTGTTGAGGTACCACCAAGAAAAAGAATTTTTGTGCCAATTACACGTGTAACTTCAATTGAAAATGGTCATGTAGTTATTACTGGCCTGCTCAACATGCGAAGATTTGAACCAAGAACAAATGAAATTACAGTTTTGTCTGAAATGTTAGATCGATCGGTCACATTAGTTGAGACAGAAGAAAAAGTAACCATTGAAGATATCGCAATGGAGTTTTCAAAGAGTGGTGACTGGTTTATTGAGCAGGTGCACATTACTAAACGTGGCTCTGGTTTTAGGAAACGTGGATCATCAAGCACTGTCTCTTGGCATGAAATCTCTGGTATTCAACTTCCAGAAACTAACCAAGCAGTAAGCCACCTATTAGGAACATTAGCCAATCTGCGTGCTGCTGATTTAGCGGCAGTATTGCAAGATTTAAATATTAAGCGAAAGGTTGAAATAGCCCGAGCCTTAGATGATGAGCGGCTTGCTGATTTACTCGAGGAAATGGATGAAACCTCTCGTGTTGAATTATTAGCTGAACTTGAAGGTGAGCGCGCAGCTGATGTTCTGGAGGAGATGGATCCAGATGATGCAGCAGATTTACTCCGTGAAGTTGGTAAAGAAAAAGCTGAAACACTTCTAGCTTTAATGGCACCAGAAGATGCTGAAGATGTTCAACGATTAATGGATTATGAGGACTACTCAGCTGGTGGAATGATGACGACAGAACCCATAGTTCTTACTGCTGATTCAACGGTTGCTGAAGCTCTTTCAAAAATTAGATCAACACAAATGGCACCTGGACTTGCCTCACAGGTATTTGTTTGTCGCCAACCAATCGAAACTCCTACCGGGAGATTGATAGGAGTGGTGCATATTCAAAGATTGCTACGTGAACCACCGGCCACACTACTTGGTGGAATTTTGGACTCAGACATAGCCCCACTCTCACCAGATTCCACTTTAAATGAAGTTGCCCTTTATCTAGCCAGTTATAACTTACTGGCTGTTCCAATTGTTGATGCAAGTGATCGTCTATTGGGTGCTGTGACCGTTGATGACGTTCTCGATCACTTGCTACCAGAGAATTGGCGTCAAGTAGAATCATTGAAGCGAGAAAGTGAGTTAAATTAACTATGGCAAAGAAAAAAATAAATAAGAACTCACTTGAGTACCCACGTGAGGCTCGTAGAACCTTAAAGCCTTCCTATGATCCTGAATCTTTTGGTCGATGGTCTGAGCGATTTGCGCGTTTTCTTGGCACTGCTCGTTTCCTAGTCTTTATGACAGCTTTTGTATTTATTTGGGTGGCTTGGAATTCTCTTGCGCCAAGTGACTTACGATTTGATCACTATCCATTTATTTTCTTAACTTTACTTCTATCGTTACAAGCATCCTACGCGGCACCCCTGATCCTGCTTGCCCAAAACCGACAAGCTGATCGCGACCGTATTCAAGGAAATGAGGATCGTGATCGCGATGAAAGAAACATGGCAGATACCGAATATTTAACACGTGAAATCGCAAGTATTCGAAATGATATTAGTCAGGTAACAACGAGAGAATATTTGCGCACAGAAATTCGTGATGCAATTGATGAGATTGTTAAGAAACTTAACAAAAAGCTCTAGGTGTTTACGTTTAGCCTTACGCCCACTAGAGATTTAGGTCGAATAATGATTTTATCTAAAATTGAGTCAAAAGCATCTTTCATTTGTTGATCTGTCAACACAATCGGATTCCCAGCATCCCCACCTTCGCGAACATTTGTATTGAAACCTATTTTTGCTAACAATGGCACATCAGCTCCAACTAATTCACTTAGTCGTCTTGCCGTCTCTTCTCCCCCACCACTACCGAAGATAGAGATTTTCTCACCAGTTGTGGCGGATACTGTCTCTGACATATTTTCAATCACACCAATTACCGGTTGCTTGATTTGATGGGCAATTCTTCCAGCACGTTCGGCAACTTCAGCGGCTGCGATTTGAGGCGTAGTTACAACAATAATTTCCGATCCTGGAATCAATTGACCAAGTGATATTGCAATATCACCTGTTCCTGGCGGAAGGTCTAATAACAATAAATCTAAATCGCCCCAGAATGCATCACTTAACAATTGTTCTAGAACTCGATGCAGTAATGGTCCGCGATAGGCAACTGGATCAGATCTTTCAGGTTTGAACATCTCCATTGAAACTACCTTTACCCCGTAATTTTCAACTGGAATAAAGGTTTGATCTATTGCTGTTGGCCTCTTGTCTAAAATTCCCATCAAACGTGGGATTGAGTGACCATATACATCTGCATCCAAAATTCCAACCTTTAAGCCTCTGGCGGCTGCAGCAACAGCTAAATTGACAGTAACCGAAGACTTACCAACGCCACCTTTACCAGAGGCAATACCTAGCACTCTGGTTAACGAATCTGGTTGAGCAAAAGGAATGAATTTCTCGCGCCCTCCTCTAATAAGCTTCTTTACAGTATTTCTTTGTTCCTCACTCATTACTCCAAAATTGATCTCTACTGATTTGATTTCACTTATTTCACTTAAGGCATTTGTGATATCTGACTTTAAGCGATCTTTCATCGGACAACCAACAATGGTGAGCAATATGCCGATATGTGCAGTGCTATCGACAAACTTGACTGATTCAACCATACCTAGTTCAGGCAGCGGCTTATGTAACTCTGGGTCAATTACTTTCTCTAGAGCTTTATTAATTAAATCTACTGTGCTCATAAAATCTCTGGATCTATTTTTGGCTTTGGTTTCACCTCTAAATCAGATTTATCAATAACATCACCAATATGCTTTTTTATCAAAGCTTTTGGATGTAAATCCTTTACCTGCATATCTTCATATCCTGGCCCTAAGTTTTCCTTTAGCTCATTAGTAACATTTTGAGCCATATTTTTAACTTTAATTAAAAGCCTAGCTGCATCTGCTGCCATATTTGGCAAACGATCAGGACCAATCAAAATCATGCCAATAACAAGTAGTGCAAGAATTTCACCGCCACCGATATTAAACATCTTATTTACTCCTTAGATGCTGCAAGAGTAACGGTTACTTCTCTGGTCAAATTACCGCGTTTATATTTAATTTTTATCTTATCGCCAACATTTTTACTTCTGATCATGACAATTAATTCATCTGAATTTTCAACCTCTGACCCATCAAATTCAATAATTACATCACCGGCTCGCAATCCAGCTTTTGCGGCAGGTCCACCTGGTGTTATGCCAACACCTTCGCTAGTAATCAACGCACCAGTTCCGGTATATCGGGTATCAACTGAAATTCCCATTATCGGATAGGTAGCAGAACCTGTTCTGATTAATTGCTCAGTAGTTTTTTTGGCTTGGTTAATCGGTATAGCAAAACCTAATCCAATAGATCCTGCTTGACTGCTAAATCCTAGTGTTGCAATTGCAGAGTTCACTCCAATAACTGCACCAGTTGCATCAACTAGTGGCCCACCTGAGTTACCAGGATTAATTGCAGCGTCGGTTTGGAGTGCGTTGATAAATGAGCTCTCACCGCTGCCATTACCAGTTGTAACCGCTCGATTTTTTGAACTAATAATTCCAGAGGTGACAGTTCCTGAAAGTCCAAGTGGGGAGCCAATAGCAATTACTGCATCTCCTACCTGCACCGTATCGCTGTTGCCTAGTTGCAAAGTAGGTGCGCCTACTACATCAATTTTGAGTACCGCTAAATCATAAGGAGCATCTCTGCCAATTAATTTTGCTCGGTATTTCTTGCCATCAGATAACTCAACAGTGATGGTTCCACTTCGAGCTGCAGACTCAACCACGTGGTTGTTAGTCAATATAAATCCATCGCTATCTAGAAAAAAACCAGATCCGGTGCCTGAGCCGGCAGAGCCCTTAACTGAAATAGAAACTACTGCAGGGATAACTCGAGCTGCCAGGGCTGCGATTGAATCTGGTGCTCGCTCTACTGTGTTAGATGTTTGCACTAAATTAGCGCCAATATTTGTGGCACTGCTCCGACCAATTGCCGCGCCAAATCCGCCAGCAAGTAATGCAATTACTACAGCAATCACAAAAAAGTTGGAGTTGCTTCTGCTAGAAACTATACGGACTTGCTTAGGTTCTGCACTACCTTGCCACCATGGTGTATCTGATGGTTGTTTCATTTAAGTAAGTTTATTGGCTACCAAGACACCTGCGCCAATAGGAATAAGTGATGCTGCCCATCTTTCATCCTCTTTTACAACCTTTATTGCATCTCTTCTGGCAATACTCTCAGGATCTCGCTGGGTTGGGTCGGCAACCTTGCCGCCGCTCATAGCCTGATCAATTACTAGTAACCCACCCGGTTTCAACAATCGGTAAGACTCTTGCACCATGTCAAATAAATCAAGAGCTGGTCTGATAACAATTAAGTCGTAGGAGTTATCAGCTAACTTGCCAATCACTTCAATTAATTTCCCAGTAATTATTCGATATCTAGTTGGTGCAATATCTGCTTCATCAAAGATAGTTTTAGCTATTTTTGAGTGCTCTCGCTCTGAATCAATTGTTGTAAGAACTGCATCAGACGGCATGCCACTTAGAAGCCATAATCCACCAACACCTGAGCCAGTTCCAATCTCCACAACTGATTTAGCACTTAGCAAATGAACTGAAAACTTTAAAAACTTGCCAACTGCTGGTGTTGGATCAGAGGCACTTATCTCTTGCCCATTCCTTCTTGCCTGTTGCATGAAGTAATCCTCATGCGCAAAACTTTCGGCAAATGAGTTCATGTCTCCTCTGGTTTGCCCTGACTGACTCAAAAGGTATCCAGCCATTCGATTAGAAGCCGTACTGCAAATCCAGTGCCACCCTTAATATTTTCACCGGCATCTACTTCAGATCTGCCAGTGCCGGCAATATCTAGGTGAACCCACGCTCTATCACCAGCAAACTCCTCTAAGAACAGCGCTGCAGTTACAGAGCCAGCTGAAAAATTAAACTTATCTGCCGTATGGTTAAAATCAGCAACATCACTAGCTAAAGCCACTGAGTAATCATCAACTAATGGCATATGCCAAACCTTTTCCCCAACTCTATCCCCAATTTCATTTAATTTTTTTGCCAAAGATGTATTCCTGGTATACATCGCAGCGTATTGACGGCCTAAACCAAGTGTTGCGGCCCCGGTTAAAGTGGCAACATCAATTAGATAATCTGGATCTAAATTTAAATCAGCGTATGCAAGTCCATCTGCTAAAACCAATCTTCCCTCAGCATCAGTATTTATTACCTCCACTGTTGTACCGCCATAATGTTTAATAACATCAGATGGGCGTTGCGATGTACCGGAAAGAGCATTTTCAGCCGCCATTAATAGTGCAGTAACTCTTACCTTCGGCTTCGTCTTAGCTAATGCAACGGTGGCTGTTAAAACTGCAGCAGCACCAGCCATGTCACTCTTCATACCAATCATCGTGTCATATGGTCGTTTCAAAGAAACTCCACCTGTATCAAAAGTAATTCCTTTCCCAACTAAGACTACGTGTGGCCAATGCGCAGAGCCTTTTGGAGCATAAGTAATCTCGATTAACCTAGGACCAGGTTTAGGAGATGAGTTGCCGACAGCAACTAATCCTCCAAAGTCTTTTAGTGCTCGGCCAGATTTAACAGTTATTGAAAGTCCAGAGTTTTTTGCAGAAGAAACCAAAGCGCTAGCTTGTTTTGCTAACCACTCTGGATTTTTTATATTTGAAGGTGTATGGATTAAATCTCTAGCCTGCCACACAGCAGTTGCTAATACATCTGCTCGCTCCAACTCTTTTTCAAACTCACCATAGATGGAAAATGTTGGTTTCTTAACTTTTTGTTCACTCTTAAGTGAGAATTGATAATTTGAAAGTATTAGGGCCACTGCAATCGTAGTAATAAAATTTTTATCCTCAGATAAAGCACAAAGTACCTGACTATTACTGGACTTAACTCTTCGACCTAGTGCAGCTGCAGACTTGCGCAAATCCTCATTATTCGCCTCACCAATACCAACTAAATAAATTCTTGTCAGATTGTCTGCTGAGAGCGGGACTTCAATAATTTCACCAGCTTTTGCAGTGAACTCTGGCCAATTTGCAAGCTCAATGTTTAGATCTAATTTTGTAAAGTTATTCAGTAAAGTTAAAAACCGACTTTTTATTATTTGAGGTTTCTCACCCGGGATAACTGGTATTGCAACTGCATTGAACTTTGATAGATCTAAATCTCGCTCGGGAATAAGTGAAAGACCTGGCGATAGATCTAAGAGTTTATTACTCATAAACTTAGCGGTATTTAGATTTGTCGTTTACTTTTTTACTAATGCAACAGCAGCTTGAAGGACATTTCCTAGATTTGTTGCCTCTTCGACATTTAGTTCCACAACTAATCTTCCGCCGCCTTCAAGAGGAATTCTCATGACCATTGAGCGAGCCTCTTTGGTGACCTCCATCGGGCCATCACCAGTTCTTGGTTTCATCGCTGCCATTTAAATCTCCCCTATAAAAATCATCTAGTGCTTACCTAGAGGCTTAATTATCCCCTATCTGGCTACTGGTGGGAAATCCTTTAAATACCCTTATGAAATCAAGCCAATTAGGCGGGATCTGCCCGAAGTGATTACTGAAGCGACCGCTCGCTCAGGTACACCCAACTTTTCTGCTATCTCACTCACACTGACCATATTTACTAAGTGCAATGTCAAAATCAAACGCTCTTCTTCAGGCAAGGTGGCAATTAATTCAGCAATTGTCTTTCGGCTGTCATCAGGTGCCATGGCATAAAGGTTACTGGGCAGGGCCAATACTTTCGAGTTATGCTCAAACTTGGCGAGCAAATCGGCGCAAAGAGAGCCAAACTCCGATAAGTAATGCAGGTTTTACGAAAAGTAAAATAATGCGGGGTGCTATTACCTCTTCCTGCCAATAAAAAATTGTGCCACCGCGAACTTTTTTTAACTCAAATTTTCCAGTTCCTCTAAGAACTCGACCAATATGCCTGACCTCGCAAATGTGCGGCGGCTTCCAATTCGTAATCTCCATCGTGTCCAAAATACCAATTCTTAATTTTGGATAAAGCTTTGGGAAGATGCCGGTAAAGGCAAAGATAAGTACTCCTTTGCCATTTTTAACCGTTCGATCTTGATCTATCTCTGACCAAACTTTGGTTTGTAGCATCCACTTACTTTGACTCTTCCAATCAACTAAAGATTTCCAAACCTGTTCAATTGGTTTATTCACTCTTATCGTTAACTCAAGATTTGATAACTTATTCACTTTGCTTTAACCGCCTTAATGGTTGAGGGTATATCGCTGCACCAACTAACCATCTCTTTTTGTCCCCTCTTCATAAAATTTAGCGAAGCCAGATGATCTAAAGCCGTTCTAAGGGGTGCATAAACTCCGGTGGGGTCGCATACGGCAATCGGTTTATTATGAAACTTTAAGTAACGACCAACCCAGATCTCAAAGAATTCCTCTAGGGTGCCGATTCCACCTGGCAAAATAATAAAGGCTTCAGATAAATCTTCAATTTTTGCTTTTCTGTTTCGCATATTATCTACAACATGCATATGCGAGGCTTGATCGTCCTCAAATTCAATTCGCTTAAGCGGCTCTGGAATTACGCCAATTGTGACTGAACCAGCCTCTCTTGCGCCTTTAGCCACCTGACCCATCATTGAAGCTTTACCGCCACCCCAAACAAGATCCCAACCTTGCTGGCCAATTGCTTTGCCGACATCAAATGCTAATTCAAGTGAGCTCTGAGGGATATCAGGAGCAGAAGAGCAGAAAACTGATACGCGCATGAATTTAGTCTATTACCTCTGACTCACTTTGATACCGTTGGGTAATGAGCGGTAATCAAAGCAAGGGTTATGGATTTGGAGTTGCTACCCAAACCCAATCTGGGCAGATTCTTGAGTGTTCTTTTTATAGCCTTGGTTTAGGAGATGCTCCAACAAATAAGAGCGATAACAACTTTACCGCCTTACTTGGTGAAGATTTGATTCGTAAAGTAAAAAAAGTTCCAGTTGAAGTTGTGATTACTCTTGAGGAAAAACCAAAAGATGCTGCTGATGTTTATCTAAGACTTCACCTCCTCTCACATAGGTTGGTAGCCCCTCACACAATAAATCTTGATGGCATATTCGGATTGCTTGCAAATGTGGTTTGGACCTCAGCTGGTGCTTGTGAAGTAGAAGGCTTTGAAAAGGTTAGGCCACAACTACAAAGCAAATTTGGGAATTTAGTTGTTTATGGCGTTGATAAATTCCCAAGAATGATTGATTACGTGATTCCAGATGGCGTGCGGATAGCAGATGGTGATCGAGTTAGGTTGGGGGCATATCTATCACCTGGCACCACTGTGATGCATGAAGGCTTTGTAAATTTCAATGCGGGCACTTTAGGCAAATCTATGGTTGAAGGCCGGATAAGTGCAGGTGTTGTTGTTGGCGATGGCAGTGATATCGGTGGTGGTGCATCAATTATGGGGACCTTAAGTGGCGGCGGTAAAGAGGTGATCTCTATTGGTAAGAGAACTCTGCTTGGTGCTAACTCAGGTATTGGAATTAGTTTAGGAGATGATTGTGTTGTGGAGGCTGGTGTCTACATCACAGCAGGCTCAAAGATATCCCTTCCTGATGGAAGTATTGTTAAAGCAAAAGAGTTAAGTGGTGCTAATAACTTACTATTTAGACGTAACTCGCAATCTGGGGCGCTTGAAGCGGTTGCTAAATCTGGTAAGTGGGCAGGACTTAATGCAGCCCTACATAACAATTAGCTTTTAAAAAGTTTTTTCGGAGAGGTAATAAATCCCACTCCCCATGAAATATGCATTGTTGCTAGAACTAGTGGCATAAGCAATTTATCTAAAATTCGTCGGCCAATAATCAAGCCGCCAATCACCAAAAGAAGTACATAGGATAATAAAGGAACAAAGAAGAGTGGGTTTACAAATAATCCAGTTGTAAGTGAAATGGCATTTGCTATAACTGCAATTGGTGGTGCCAAATAGCGATAGTTAGTAGTTTTAGGATGCTGCCTAGCGATAACTCGGCGCCATCTTCCATACTGAAAGTATTGCTTTGCTAACTTAAAAATACTCTTTCTTGGTCGATAAGTAACCTTAAGTGCTGGATCAAACCAAATTAATCCACCCTGAGCACGCATGCGATGGTTCAACTCCCAATCTTGCGCTCTGATGTATCGCTCATCAAAGCCACCAGCCTGCAAAATTGCAGTCTTCTTAAAGGTGCCCAGATAAACTGTCTCAGACTCACCTGCGTTGCCGCCCGTATGAAACTTGGAAGGCCCAACCCCTAGTTTTGATCTCATCGCTTGCGCAATAGTTCGTTGCAATCCACTGCTGCTATCTGCATACATAACTCCGCCGACATTTACTGCACCTGTTTTTAACATGACATCAACCGCAGTCTTTATGTATGTTGATGAGATTTCAGAGTGACCATCAATTCTGCAGATTATTTCATTAGTGCTTTCTTTGATAGCTAAATTTAAGCCTTTAGCAGTTTGACCTGTTGGGTTGTTAACAAGTTTTATGTTTGAATTTTTTGCTGCTAAATCAGTAGCAATCTGGTTAGTTCTATCTTTTGATGGTCCAAGTGCCAAAATTATTTCAATCTCCCCCGCATAATCCTGCTGAAGGATTGCTGAGATGCAATTTTCTAAATCTTGTTCCTCATTGAGAATAGGCAATATCACCGATACGGCAGGTGTGCTCAAATTATTCATAACCCCTCCTGCCATTATTTGTGCTCAGTATTTCCCTGCCCATAATCTAGGATAAGAAGATGAAATCTTCTCGAAGTGTCAGGATCTTTACTGGTATTTCGATCTCAACTTTGGCAATTTCAGCAGTAAGCGCATTGGCTTTTGGCACAGTTTCTGCCTCAATAAACAAGATAGATGCATTCGCTGGTATTGATAAACGTCCCGAAAGAGTTTCCTCTGCAATCAACTATTTATTGGTCGGATCAGACACAAGAGAAGGTTTATCAAAAGCTGAACTAAAAGCGCTTCGAGTAGGTTCAGTTAAAACTGCTGCTGGTAAAAGATCTGACACCATGCTACTGGTTCATATTTCAAAGGCGCGAGACAAGGCTGTTTTAGTTTCTATCCCTAGAGATTCATTTGCATTAATTCCGCAGCACCTAAACAAATCAGGAAAAACCATTCCAGCTACCTATTCTAAGATCAACTCAGCATTCAACTGGGGTGGTGCGCCTCTACTAATTCAAACCATAGAGGAAATGACTGAGTTAAAGATCGACCACTATATAGAGGTTAATTTTGCTGGGTTTGCAAAGGTGGTTGATTCATTAGGTGGAATTGAGGTTTGCACTAAGAAAGATATAGATGATCCAAAGAGCCACTTAGTTTTACCTGCCGGAGTTCATACCTTAAATGGCATCGATGCACTTAAATATGTTCGTACTAGAGAGTTTGATGGCTTGGGAGATATCGGCAGAATGCAACGCCAACAAGCTTTTATGTCATCAGTATTTAAGAAGGCTACAAGTGCTGGAGTATTACTAAATCCAGTGACAATGACTAATTTTATTAACTCTTCTCTTTCTGCGGTAACCACAGATGAAGGATTAAAGAACTCAGATTTGATTACCTTGGCTAAGCAACTGAAATCACTTGCCACCTCAAATATAAGAACCCTCACTGTGCCACTTTCCAATTTAAACTATTATTCAAATGGCGTAACGGCATCTGTTTTATGGGATCCAGTATTAGCCCCTGAATTGTGGGATCGCTTGCGTGAGGATCGAGCGGTAATAGATGAGGTGACTCCATCACCTTCACCATCTGCGACTGAAGCTGCAAAGGTTGAGATTATTGATAAGTTTAAAACTCGAACTGCAGCAGATAATATCTGCCGATAATCAACTTGCTTAAAGATAGGCTCCATCCATGGCATTAAAACTTTCGGTGATTGGTACTGGCTACTTAGGCGCTACGCACGCTGCCTGCATGGCAAGTTTGGGCTTTGAGGTCATCGGATTTGATACTGAATCTTCGAAAGTAGATTTGTTAAGCAAGGGTAAGGTTCCATTTTATGAGCCGGATCTAGAGGAGTTACTGGCACAGCAAATTAAAGCCAAACGATTAACCTTTACAAATAAAGTTGAGGATCTTTCTGATGCAGATGTCCACTTTATCTGTGTGGGAACTCCCCAGATAAAAAATGGTAATGCCGCAGATTTAACATATGTAAATTCAGCTCTTGATTCAATCGCAAAGTATGTAAAACCAGGTGGCTTAGTTGTTGGTAAATCAACAGTTCCAGTTGGAACGGCGACAAAATTAAGAAACAGATTACTTGAATTAAATCCCAAAGCGGATCTTGCTTGGAACCCTGAATTTCTTCGCGAGGGATTTGCCGTTGAAGATACTTTGCGTCCAAATCGCTTGGTTGTTGGTGTTGCCACAGATTCCGCTGAGAAAATTCTCAAAGATGTATATGCGGTAAATCTAAAGGAAAATACGCCGTGGGTGAGAGCTGATCTACCTACAGCAGAGTTAGTAAAGGTTGCAGCTAACTCATTTTTAGCAACCAAGATTTCCTTTATTAATGCAATGGCTGAAGTTTGCGAAGCATCTGGCGGAGATGTAACAGTTTTGGCGAAAGCAATTGGATACGATCCAAGAATTGGAAGCAGATTTTTACAAGCAGGAATTGGATTTGGTGGTGGATGCCTACCAAAAGATATTCGCGCATTTATGGCACGGGCTGAGGAGTTGGGAGCAAGTCAAGCGGTTGAATTCTTAAAAGAGATCGATGCGATAAATCTACGGGCTCGACAAAGAATTATTGAATTAGTTCGTAAAGATCTATCTGATGACTTAGTGGGCAAAAAAGTCGCTGTTTTAGGTGCAGCGTTCAAGCCAGATAGTGATGATGTTCGTGACTCCCCTGCCTTGGATATTTCAGCACAAATTCAAGCCGCTGGAGCTCATGTCACAGTCCATGACCCAAAAGCAATTTCAAATGCACAAAAACGTTTTCCTGGCTTAAGTTTTTCGCAAGATATTGATTCAACTTTGAAAGATGCGGAGATTGTTCTTCATCTAACTGAATGGAAAATTTATCGAGATATTGATCCAACACAGATTAAGAAACTAGTGAAAACTGCAATCATGATTGATGGCAGGAACGCACTAGATCGAGAACTTTGGCGTGCAGCTGGTTGGAAATTTAGAGCATTGGGACGAACTGATAGTGAGTGATCCGATAGATCAATTACTAGCCTTAAAGAGTTGGGCAGTTGTTGGTTTGAGTAATAACTCCGAGCGGGCTGCCTATCGAGTTTCAAAATTGCTTATTGAAAAGGGGCATCGAGTAATACCAGTTCATCCAAAAGCTGAGACAGTTCATGGCCAAAAAGGATATGCAAAGTTGTCAGATATACCTTTTGAAGTAGATGTGGTGGATATCTTTGTTAATTCAGAGATTGCCGGTGAAGTTGTAGATAATGCAATTGAGATCAAAGCTAAAGGTGTTTGGCTTCAACTTGATGTTATTGATGAGGCTGCGGTCGATAGAGCGCAAAAAGCTGGTTTGATTACTGTAATGAATCGCTGTCCTGCTATTGAATACAGTAAAAGAATTTAGTTATTCAAGAATTTTCCCGCTGTAATACTGTTGAGCATGGATTACTTCTGTAAGTAAGGTTTCAAGCTCTTCCCCAATGATTCCAACCTGCTTAATCGATTGATCAAACTTTAATTTAGGATTACGAGCCATTAGATGTAGATAAGGCCGATAATCATCACTTTCTAGGTCAGTTTCTAATTCTCCTGTAACAACATAACTAGAGAGTAACTCAATGCTTCCTAGTGGCAAATCTAGAATGGCCCTGAGGCTTTGTTCATAAAAATTTGTTACACAACCTATCTGGCTCCAATAATTTGCATTTGGCGTCAAATAGTTCACACCAATTAGTCTTTTGTAATCAACAGCATCAACATGAATTTCAAATCCTCCGACTAAGTTCACTTCATTGGCAAGTTTCAGTGCTGAAACTTGAATTTCTTGTGAAATCTCATCAGTAATACCAGGAAGTGGAGTGATGGATAAATCACCAGTAAGTAAGGTGATTGGCCAAGTTACGGCCTGCGCGTGAGCTGATCTCGCCACCAAAATTGACAATGACTCACCATGAGTTGAATGCAATGAGATCTGATCTATTTTCTCTAGAGTTTTAGAGTTTGGATATACCTTTACACCAGACTTTTCTGCGCTTTTAATTGTGGGAAGAGAAATGATTTTTGGGTCTACATAAATAAAATCAAGATCTTTAGCAAATTCCACTAGCCGCTCAGCTGTCATGCTGATATTTTCAAATTTTATCTGAACTCCTAATTTCACCGCTTCATTTTGATAGGTAGATTCACCCCACGCCTGAGTAATTATTCCGATGTATGGTGGTTTCATGTATTAAGGTTACCTGCATAATGGTTCAAATAATTCTTGCCTCTGCCTCACCATCCAGATTTCGCCTGTTAGAAAGTGTTGGAATATCCCCTACTATTTTAGTAAGTGGCGTCGACGAAGATTCCTCTGAGTTTGCGTCACTATCTCCAGCAGAACTTGTAATAGCTTTGGCGATTCTTAAAGCACACACAGTTAAAGATAAGGCTCCTGCGAATTCTTTAATAATCGGGTGTGATTCAACCTTTGAGTTTGAAGGAAAGTCATTGGGTAAGCCAGTTACAAAAGCCAATGCAATTGAAAGATGTAAGCAATTAAGTGGTAAAACTGGATATCTTCACACTGGGCATTGCATAATCGACTTAAGACAGGGAATTGAACTTAGTGAGCGATCAACGGCGAAAGTGCAGTTCTCTCAAATGACTGATGCAGAAATCATCGATTATGTTGAATCAGGTGAGCCACTTAATGTTGCTGGAGGTTTTACTCTCGATGGCTTGAGTGCTCCTTTTATTACAAAAATTGAGGGGGATCCCAGTGGAATCATCGGATTATCACTTCCATTACTGCGCAAGATGGTTATCTCTCTCGGTTACAACTGGCCTGAACTTAAGAATAAGTAATTTTTTAGGATAAGTTTGCCTTATGAGCAAGTTGTATAAGGACCCAATAGGTACTGCAGAAAAAGCTGCAAAAGTTATTGCAAAAATAACCGGCAAAGAAAAGCATGATGTAGCGCTTGTTATGGGTTCTGGTTGGATTTCAGCAGCAGATGCACTTGGTACACCAACTCATGAATTTGCAGTAACTAAGTTACCTGGATTTCCAGCACCGACAGTTGCAGGTCACGGTGGAAAGTTACGATCTTACAAATTATCAAATGGTGCTAATGCCCTAGTCTTCTTGGGACGTACCCATTTCTATGAAGGACTTGGTATGGAGCCAGTAGCCCATGCGGTCAGGACTGCAGTTAAGGCAGGGTGTAAGAATATTGTTCTTACAAATGCATGTGGTGGAATAAATACTGATTATAAAGTTGGTCAACCAGTTTTAATTAAAGACCACATTTCATTAACTGCAGCATCACCCTTAATTGGTGCAGACTTTGTGGATCTAACAGATTTATACAGCAAGAGATTAAGACAGATTGTTAAAGATGAGGATCCCTCTCTAGCAGAGGGTGTGTATGTTCACTGGCGAGGTCCCTCATACGAGACACCAGCCGAAATTCGAATGATGCGGGGATTGGGAGCTGATTTAGTTGGAATGTCCACAGTTCCAGAGGCAATTGCTGCCCATGCACTAGGTGCTCAAATACTGGCTATCTCTCTAGTAACTAACGCTGCAGCGGGTGTAACTGGTGAAAAATTAAATCATGCTGAAGTAATAGCTGCAGGCAAAGCTGCCGCAGATCGAATGGGAAAATTGTTGGCAAAGGTTTTACCCAAGTTGTGATCTCAGATCAATTAAGGGATGAAGTTGAAGAGTGGATTAATCACGATCCCGATAAAAAAACTGCGAAACAGTTAAGTGATTGGTTGAAAGAGGGTAACTCTAAAGAGTTAGAACGTTGCTTTTCAGGATTTTTACAATTTGGAACAGCAGGTTTGAGAGGGCCGATTGGACCAGGCCCATCATGTATGAATCGAGCTGTTGTAAGCAGAACCGCAACAGGAATTGTTGAATTCATGAAGAAAAATCACTTAACTTCAGTTGTTATTGGGCGAGATGCTCGACATGGTTCAGATCAGTTTTCGCAAGATAGTGCTGAAATATTCTCTGGAGCCGGGATAAAAACATATGTAATGCCAAGAGCCCTTCCTACACCAGTTCTAGCTTTTGCCATAAATAAACTTAAGGTTGATGTAGGAATTATGGTTACCGCTAGCCATAACCCAGCATCGGATAATGGTTACAAGGTTTACCTAGGTGGGAAAGTAAATGCCGTCAGTTACCGTGGCTCCCAGATAATTCCACCAGTAGATGTTGAGATATCTAATTTAATTGCACATGCAAATAAGAACCCAAAAAGGTCTCAAGATTTTCACACTGTTGATGAGTCAGTAATTGATGATTACATCGATTCTGTTGCAGCGCTTGCTACTGCCACAAATAATTTGAAGGTGGTATATACCCCACTTCATGGTGTTGGGGCTGCAACTTTTATTGAGGTGTTTAAGAGAGCCAAATTTGCACCACCAGTTTTGGTTAGCGAACAGGCTGCACCTGATCCATACTTTCCTACGACACCATTTCCAAACCCAGAAGAGTCAGGATCTATGGATCTGGCTCTGAAGTATGCAAAGGCAAATAATGCCGATGTAGTTATCGCTAATGATCCTGATGCAGATCGATGTGCGATTGCGATTGTAAATCCACAAGGTCAATGGCAAGTACTCCGTGGTGATGAGGTAGGAGTACTTATAGGCGATTATTTAATTAAGAAGAGCTCAACTTCAAACTTAGCAATTGCAAATTCACTTGTCTCCTCCTCATTGTTGGGGAAAATTGCCAATAAACATAGCTTAAAATTTGAAGAGACATTAACTGGATTTAAGTGGATCTCAAAGATAGATAACTTACTTTTTGGCTACGAAGAAGCTCTTGGATATTGCGTTGATCCAAAAAATGTTAACGACAAAGATGGGATAAGCGCGGCTGTAGTACTGATTAAAATAGTCAGTGAATTAAGAGCTAGCAACCAATCGATATTTGACTACTTAGAGAAAATAGGTAATGAGTATGGATTTCACAGAACCGATCAAATTTCGATTAGGGTTACAAACCTGCATGAAATTGATGAGTTACTTAAAAGAGTTACCACCTCTCCGCCCCAAACTCTTCTTAATAATGCGCTTAAATCATCTGAGAATTTGAGTGAATCAAAAGTGATGCCAACTACTGGAGTTAGGTTGAATTATGAGAATGGTATTCGAGTAATAATTAGACCAAGTGGAACAGAAGCAAAACTAAAATGCTATTTAGAGGTGATTTCCTCAAATAAAGATGAGGCAGAGAACTTGGTCTCGCAAATAAAGCAGGCTTTGACTAAAGTACTCTCATGATTATCGATGGTAGCGAAACATCGCTACGTAAATTTTTATCTGATTTACCGCCTGTTGATCAGGTAGGTGCTGAAGCACGCGCAGGTATGCTGGCAACTAGAAGTATAAAAACTACGAGTAAAGCCTGGGCGATTGATATGGCCATAAGTATGGTTGACTTAACAACATTAGAAGGAGCAGATACACCTGGCAAAGTTAAATCACTATGCGCCAAGGCGGTTAGACCTGATCCTACTGATTTAACAGTTCCATCAGTTGGTGCAATCTGTGTTTACAACGACATGGTAAAGATTGCGCGTACCGAATTAGATTTCATCGGCGGACAATCAATTCCTGTAGCTGCTGTTGCAACCGCATTTCCATCAGGCAGGGCCTCGTTGGCAGTTAAGAAACTTGATACCCAGGATGCTATTGATGCTGGTGCTAATGAGATTGATATGGTTATTGATCGTGGTGCTTTTTTATCTGGCAAGCTTTATCAAGTATTTGAGGAGATTAAAGCAATTAAGCAAATCTGCGGTGATAAGGCGCATTTAAAGGTCATTCTAGAAACTGGTGAATTAGTAACTTACGATAATGTGAGAAAAGCTTCGTTTCTGGCAATGCTTGCTGGAGCAGATTTTATTAAGACCAGCACTGGAAAAGTTACACCTGCCGCTACCGCACCAGTGGTTCTGGTTATGTTAGAGGCTGTGCGTGACTATTTCTCCTTGACCGGAAAGAAAATTGGCGTCAAACCTGCCGGAGGGATTAGAACAACTAAAGATGCCATCAAGCAGTTAGTACTAGTTAAGGAAACAGCTGGAGAGCAATGGCTCACTCCAGATCTGTTTAGAATTGGTGCCAGCGCTTTATTAAATGATTTGCTCATGCAGCGAATGAAGTTACGTACCGGGCACTACGCTAGTGCCAACTACGTAACTGTTGATTAGGAGCCTCATGAGCGGATTTGATTACGCCAGCGCCCCTGAGTCAAAAGCAATTGCAAACATTGCTTCACATTATGGCTTATTTATTGGTGGGAAATTTGTACAACCTAAAAAGGGTAAAAGTTTTGATACCTTCAATCCAGCAACTGAAGAGTTGCTCTCCAAAATCAGCTATGCCGATAATGCAGATATTGATGCAGCAGTAAAAAGTGCCAGACTGGCTTACACAAAAGTGTGGTCGAAGATGCCGGCGAAAGAAAGAGGTAAGTATCTTTACCGAATTGCTCGAATCATGCAGGAGCGAGCACGAGAGTTTGCAGTAGTTGAAACCCTAGATAATGGAAAACCTATTAGGGAGTCACGCGATACAGATATTCCATTAGCAGCAGCTCATTTTTTCTATCATGCAGGCTGGGCAGATAAGTTGGAGTACGCCGGGCTTGGTAGTAAGCCAAAGGCACTCGGTGTTGTCGGACAGATAATTCCTTGGAATTTTCCATTGTTAATGCTCGCCTGGAAAATAGCACCCGCACTAGCTGCTGGTAATACTGTCGTGTTAAAACCTGCCGAGACCACACCTCTTACTGCGTTGTTATTTGCACAAGTTTGTCAGCAAGCCGGAATTCCAGATGGTGTCGTAAATATAGTAACTGGAGATGGTGTAACTGGTGCAGCATTAGTCAACCATCCAGATATAAACAAGATTGCATTTACCGGATCAACCGAAGTTGGAAAAGCTATTGCAAGATCAATTTCAGCGACTAAGAAAACTGCCACACTGGAATTAGGTGGTAAGGCCGCAAATTTAGTTTTTGAAGACGCAGCTATTGATGAGGCTGTGGAAGGAATTGTTAATGGAATTTTCTTCAATCAAGGCCATGTTTGCTGCGCAGGTTCTCGCTTGATAGTTCAAGAAAATGTTGCAGATGAAATTTTAGAGAAGTTAAAGAAGAGAATGAGCTTAATTAGAGTTGGTGACCCAATGGACAAGAACACTGATCTTGGTGCTATTAATTCAAAAGAACAGTTGAATAAGATCCAGGAAATTTCAAACTCTGGCGATGCCGAAGGAGCTAATAGATGGTCGCCGGAGGTAAAGCTTCCTACTAAGGGATATTGGTACCCACCTACTATTTTTACCGGCGTATCACAGTCACATCGAATTGCTAGAGAAGAAATCTTCGGCCCAGTTTTATCTGTACTTACCTTTAGAACTCCTGGAGAGGCAATTGAAAAAGCTAATAACAGTATGTATGGGTTATCTGCTGGTATTTGGAGCGATAAAGGTGCCAAGATTCTTTGGGCTGCAAAGCAGTTAAAAGCTGGCGTAATTTGGAGTAATACATTTAATAAGTTTGACCCAGCAAGTCCATTTGGTGGTTATAAAGAGTCTGGTTGGGGTCGTGAGGGTGGCCGACATGGATTAGCTGGTTATTTAGTATCTGAAGCAAAGGTCAGCAAATGAGCCGCATCGATATAAATAAAACTTACAAGCTTTTTATCGGTGGCGCCTTTCCGCGAAGTGAGTCAGGCCGCGCCTATGAGGTTAAGGGTTCTAATAAGAAATTTCTGGCAAACCCAGCTTTAGCCTCACGAAAAGATTTAAAGGATGCGGTTGTCGCTGCGAAGTCAGCTCAAACAGGTTGGGCCGGAGCAACTGCTTTTAATCGGGGTCAAATTCTTTACCGAATTGCTGAAATCATGCAGGGTAGAAGTGAACAATTTATCGAAGAAATATCAGCATTAGAGGGTGTCACTAACAAAGCTGCAAAACTTCAGGTGGAGGAAGCAATTGATACTTGGGTTTGGTACTCAGGTTGGTGTGACAAGTTATCTTCTATTGCAGGCTCACAAAATCAAGTCTCTGGTCCGTTTTATAACTTTACAACCCCGGAGGCACTGGGAGTTGTAGCCATATTCGCAGAATCAAAACCTTCTCTCCTTGGAGCGGTAAGAACTCTCGCACCAGTCTTAGTTGGTGGAAACTCAGCAGTAGTGATCGCAAGTGAGGCTTATCCACTCCCAGCCATAACCTTGGGTGAGGTGCTTGCAACCAGTGATCTACCAGCAGGAGTTGTAAACATACTTACTGGAAAAACTTCTGAGCTTTACTCTTGGGTTGGTTCGCATATGGAAATTGACGGTGTTGATGTTGCTGGATTAAGTAAAAAACAAGAGGAAGAGTTGAAGCTAGCAGGTGCTGATAATTTAAAGCGAATAGCTAGATTTTCGACCATCAATCATCCAGAACGTATTTTGAGTTTTATGGAGCAAAAAACTATCTGGCATCCGATTGGGATTTAACTACTCAGCTGAAATAGCTAAGTAAGTTGGCTTAACAATCTTTTCAATAATCTCAAGTCGTTCTTCAAATGGAATAAATGAGCTCTTGAGAGCATTAACTGTGACTCGTTGTAAGTCAACAAATTTCCAGTCAAAAGATTTGACGCATTGAGTCATTTCATGGCTCATGGATGTGTTACTCATTAAACGGTTATCGGTATTCAAAGTGACCCTAAATCTCAACTTCGAGAGCAGGCCAATGGGATGCTCGGCATAAGTTTTAGCAGCACCAGTCTGAAGATTTGATGTAGGACAGAGCTCAAGTGGAATTCTGCGATCACGCACATAGGAGGCAAGTAATCCTAATTTTGGCTCACCTGATGAAAAGTCAATGTCATCAACAATTCTCACGCCATGGCCAAGTCGCTCTGCGCCACAAATTTGAATAGCCTCCCAAATTGAAGGCAGTCCATACGCCTCACCAGCATGGATTGTGAAGTGGGCATTTTCTTTTCTTAGATATCCAAAAGTGTCTATTTGATTGGTTGGCGGAAAACCATCTTCAGGCCCTGCAATATCAAATCCCACAACACCTTTGTTACGGTACTTAACCACTGCCGCAGCAGCCTCCTGAGAGCGATTGTTTTGTCTCATGCCACAAAGCAAAGATTCAACTCTTATTTTATTTCCTTCTCTTGCAGCCTCGGCTACTCCTTGTTTATACCCCTCTAATGTTGCTTCAACCACCTGATCAATACTTAAACCTTTTTCAGTAAATAACTCAGGAGCACCCCTTACCTCTGCATAGACCACGCCATCCCGCGCTAAATCAATCGCACACTCTCTGGCTACTTGAATTATTGCCTCTTGCGTCTGCATAACTGCAATAGTGTGAGAAAAAGTCTCTAGATATCGGACTAAGGAGTGAGAGTTGCATGATTCTTCAAACCATTCAGCTAATTTTTTAGGATCTTGCGTAGGAAGTTTTGTGTAACCAATTTTTTGTGCAATTTCAATTATTGTTTCCGGGCGTAGTCCACCATCTAAGTGATCATGCAGGAGTGCTTTGGGCAGTCTCTTAATCTGATCAACTGATGGTTTGTTACTTAATGACACTTAGGCCTCAATTCGTTCAATAACCAATGGTAATCGTTTAACTTCATCATCTTTGCCGCCAATTTGATATCCACCAGTTAATGCCTCAATAGCTCTATCAAATCTGTCAGCCTCATCGGTATGTAATGTCAAAATTGTTTGATCTTTTACAACTAAATCTCCAGGCTTAGTGTGTATTTCAATTCCAGAACCAAGTTGCAGCACCTCCCCTTGTTTTTGTCTGCCTGCACCTAGCCGCCAAGCAGCAACTCCTACCTTCATTGCATCTAAGGTCAGTAATTTTCCAGAGGCGTTCGCTTTGATCTCCATCTTTTCCTTAGCAACAGGTAATGGTGCCTGATTATCGCCACCTTGAGCTGCAATCATTTTGCGCCAAATATCCATAGCCATTCCATTTTTTAGAGCCTCCTCAGGAGACACCTTTGGTTTAATTCCAGCAGCATCCAGCATTTCATTTGCAAGCAATAATGTAAGTTCAACTACATCGCTTGGGCCACCACCAGCTAAAACCTCCAAGGTTTCTCTTATTTCAAGGGCGTTTCCAGCTGTTAATCCAAGTGGCACATCCATTGCGGTAACTAATGCTCGAGTTTTTACTCCCGCATTTTTACCTAAATCCACCATAGTTCTTGCTAATAAACCTGCATCCTTTGGATCACTCATAAATGCTCCTGAGCCGGTTTTAACATCAAGAACAAGTGCGCCAGTTCCTTCAGCAATTTTTTTACTCATGATTGAAGATGCAATCAAAGGAATTGATTGAACTGTGCCTGTCACATCACGCAGGGCATAAAGCTTCTTATCAGCTGGTGCCAATCCAGCTCCCGCTGCACAGATCACCGCACCACACTCTTGAATTACTTTTAACATCTCTGCATTGGAAAGGTTTGCTTTCCAACCTTTAATTGATTCTAATTTATCTAAAGTTCCGCCAGTATGTCCCAACCCTCTGCCTGATAGCTGTGGAACTGCACCTCCACAAGCTGCAACTAGCGGCGCAAGCGGTAAAGTAATTTTGTCCCCAACACCACCTGTTGAATGTTTATCAACTGTTGGTCGATCCAGCATTGACCAATTCATTCTTTCACCACTATTGATCATTGCATTAGTCCAGCGAGCTATTTCTCTGTTACTCATTCCATTAAGCAAAATTGCCATTAATAAGGCAGACATTTGCTCGTCAGCAATAATGCCGCGGGTGTAAGCCGCTACAGTCCAATCAATTTGTTCATCACTTAACTCGAATTTGTCTCGCTTTGCTGAAATTATTTCAACTGCAGCAAACTTTTCACTCATTTAAGATCCTCAGGGCCGAATCCCCATGGTAATAAATATGACAAAGGCTTAGGACCGTCCGGCGTCATAAATAACATCTCATTGCCACCATGTTCAAACAACAATTGGCGACAGCGTCCACATGGTGATAAATATTCACCTTTACCATCGACGCAAACTACTGCGATCAATCGACCGCCACCAGTTGCAGTAAGGGAGGAAATTAATCCGCATTCTGCACAAAGACCGACTCCATAGCTTGCATTCTCGCTGTTGCAACCAACAACTATTCGACCATCAGAAACTAAGCCAGCAACCCCAACTTTAAAGTTGGAATAAGGTGCATAAGCCTTTGTCATAACCTCTTTTGCGGATGAATGGAGCACTTCCCAATTGATTTCCATGGGGTAATTCTCCTACGAAATTAAACTATTTATTACCGCGAGAGTATGGAATTCCATCTGCTGCTGGCGCCCGAACACGTCCTACCAAGCCAGAAACAGCAATGATGGTGGCAATATAAGGAATCATCAACATCCACTCTGAAGGTAGAGCAACTCCAGCGATTGAAAGATTACTTTGCAAGCTGTTAGCAAAACCAAAGAATAATGCAGCGACTAATGCCCCTCTTGGTGACCACTTACCGAAAACCAAACATGCAAGTGCGATGAATCCCGCACCTGCTGTCATGGATTGCGAGAAAATGCCAACAGCACCAATTGTGAATACCGCACCACCCAGACCTGAAACTAAGCCTGCCAACAGGACATTCCTAAATCTCAATTTATTAACATCAATACCAACTGAGTCAGCTGCAATTGGAAGTTCGCCCACGGCGCGAGTTCGAAGACCCCAACGAGATTTATATAAAGCAACTTGAATCAAGATAACTATTGCATACATAATGTAAACAATTATTGTCTGATTGAACAGAACCGGTCCAATAATTGGGATCTTAGACAAAATAGGAATTGGAATTGCTGAAAAACTTCCTGCAGCATTCCAAGTACTGTCATATGGAACAAGTAAAGTTGAATAAAAGAAATTAGTTAGACCCAATACCAGTACATTGATTACAAACCCAATAATTACTTGATCAACTTTAAAATTAATAGCAAAGTAGGCCAAAATTAATGATACAAGTGCCCCAGCTATTGGAGCTGTTATCAATCCCCACATTAAATTCTGAGTAAGACTTGCAACAATTGCTGAAATAAAGGCTGAAAATAACAACTGCCCCTCTATCGCAATATTGATAACACCTGACTTTTCGCAAAGCAATCCAGACATAGAACCAAAAATCAAAGGCACGGCTAATAAGAGTGCAGCTTGAAGCAGTCCAGTAAATGGGATGAATTTTCCAGCTGCTGCCCAACAAAGAAATGACATAATGCTGCCAAACCCAAAGACAACACTTCCAAGAGTTGTTGATTTATCTGACTTAAATCCTAAATAAGACAAGCCAATTCCAAAGAGTGCAACTATCATAAATAAGCCTGAACCAAGTTTTGAGCTAATACTCCACTCACTTAATAGCTTAAATTCATCACCTAAAACAAATCCAAAGGTTATATCCTCAGACTTATTGGATGTTATGTAGAAAATAGCGGTAAAAATAGCAAACAGTGCCAGCATCGTAAAAATGCTCTTCTGCTTACGCTTTTGTACTAAATTTAACTCCGCCATTAGCCGTTCCAACCCTTGGCAGTCATTGATTTAGATTCGATTGAATTCTTCAATCTGAAAACCCGTTTTAACAACATTGGTGTAGCAATAAACAAGACAATTAAAGCCTGAATTACCTGAACAATCTCTGATGGTGTTCCGGTATTGGAAAGTAATGTTCGACTACCTGTTTGTAGCGCGCCAAAAAGTAAAGCTCCCAATAATGTTCCGAGCGGAGTCGCCTGTCCAAGTAAGGCCACAGTAATGGCATCGAAGCCAATACTGCCGGCGATGCCGGCGGTTAGGGCATATTCGGTGCCAATTAGATGAACCGCACCCCCTAGACCAGCAAGTCCACCACTGATAAACATGGTTGCAGTAGTTACAAACGGAACTGAAATTCCAGCAGTTCTTGCGGCATTTGAGTTTGCACCAACTGCTCTAAATTTAAATCCTAAAGTACTTCTTGTTAAGAGCCACCAAACAAACCAGGTCGTTGCTATAGCTATGAAAATACCCAAGTGCAACCTTAGATCTCCGCCAAGTAACTTTGGTAATTGAGCAGTGCTTTTAACCTCAGGGGCGATTGGATCTTGTCGCTCCTCTCGTAAGAATGCTTGAGTTTTTAGTAACCAAAGAATAAATAGTGAAGCAATGTAGTTGAGCATAATTGTCACAATTACTTCATGAGCCCCTGTTTTAGCTTTAAGTAAACCGACAAACCCACCGAACAAGCCACCTAAAACTATTCCAGCAATCAAAACCAGTGGTACGTGGATCAAAGGTGGAAACTCATATGCAAAGCCCACATATGAGGCACCAATTGCCCCAAAAATAAATTGTCCCTGTGCTCCAATGTTAAATAGGCCTGAACGGAAGGCTAAGGCGACAGCCAAGCCTGCGAACAAAAGAGGAATAGCTGTGACAAGTGTTTCAGAAAGTGGATAGAAGCCTCTAAAGAATCCAGATTCTCGTGCCAGGTTCACATCATAAATCGAACCTTGAAATATTGCTAAGTAAGAATTACCGATTCTAGAAGCTGCAGCGGTTAAAAACTTTCCAGGTGAACTTAACTGTCCCATAATTACTGGATCTGAAACTACAATGATTATTCCACCAATAAAAAAGGCAAAGATAAAGGAGAGGAAAGGTATTAAGGCATTTTTCTTCAACGCCACAAAGAAATTCTTAATCATTTAATACCAGCCATCATTAAGCCTAACTTTTCTCGTGATACATCAGAGTCAACCACACCAACAATTTCTCCCTTATAAATAACAGCAATTCGATCAGCTAGTTCCATAACCTCATCTAGTTCACTACTAATCAACAAGATAGCTTTTTTATTTGATCGCTCAGCAAGCAATTTTTCATAAACAAACTCAATCGAACCAACATCTAATCCTCTTGTAGGTTGAGCTGCAACTACTAACTTAACCTCACGAGATAGCTCTCTCGCAAGTACAACCTTCTGCTTATTTCCCCCAGAAAGTGATGATGAGTTTGCCTCGATACTTTGAGTTCTAACATCAAATTCCTTCACCAAAGTTGATGCATTCTCTGAAATATATGATCGATTAAGTTGGCCTTTGCTTGCAACTGGCTCTAAATCATGAACATCTAGAATTAAATTTTCCGTGATTGAAAATGTAGAGATTAACCCATCTAATTCTCTTGATTCAGGAATATATGCAATTCCAGCCCGGAGTGAATCTCGCACCGTAGAACCTAAAATCTCTTTTCCATCTAATTTGATTGAGCCAGTTTTATGTTTTTCCAGATTAACAATTGCTCTTGCCAGCTCAGATTGTCCATTACCTTGCACGCCAGCGATTGCCAGGATCTCACCTGCTCGAATATTCAAAGACAAATTGCTTACCACTTTACGACCAGAATCATTGAAAATACTTAAATCATTTATTTCTAGAATATTTCCACCCGGATTAAAAGCAGCTTTATTTGGAACTAAATCCACTTGCCGACCTACCATCAAATTAGCCAACTCCTCTTGTGAGGCTGTCGGCAATTGAGTGCCGACTACCTTGCCCAATCTGATAATTGTTATTTTGTCAGCAACAGCCTTTACTTCTCTTAGTTTATGAGTAATAAAAATTATAGATGTTCCTCTAGATTTCAAAATCTTCATTACGTTAAGTAATTCATCAGTTTCTTGAGGGGTTAATACCGCCGTTGGTTCATCCAAGATCAAAACTTTGGCGTCATACATAAGAGCTTTCACGATCTCAACTCTTTGTTGAACACCAACTGGTAAATCTTCAATAAATGCATCTGGATCAATATCAAATTTAAACTCATCAGATAATGTTTTAATCTTTGCTTTAATCTCAGCCAAGCTCATAATTCCGAACTTTGATTTTTCACGTCCTAAAGCAATGTTTTCTGCAACTGTAAAAACTGGAATGAGCATAAAGTGCTGGTGGACCATACCAATTCCATATTTAATGGCATCTGCTGGCTCAAGAATTTTTACTAATTTATCATCAACAAGTATCTCACCAGAGTCTGGTTGTAGCAGCCCATAGACAATATTCATTAAGGTTGATTTACCGGCTCCATTTTCACCAAGGATGGCGTGAATTTCGCCTTTACCGACCTTTAAATCTATTTGGTTATTTGCTTGTAGATTTCCAAAACTTTTTGATATTCCCTTTAACTCTAAGGGCATTACCTACTCCTTAATGTAACTGGGTGAGTTAGAAATCTAACTCACCCAGCAATAGTGCTCGACTAATTTATAGTCGATTACGCATTGTTTACATCAATTGATCCAGCAGCAATTGCAGCGGCTAGATCTCTTACCTCAGCTTGCAGTGATGCAGGAATCTTCTTTGACCAAGCTGGGGTAATTGCATAAGCAACTCCCTTGTTGGAAAGTGTTCCTACATACTCCTTGCTGGTGAACTTACCTTCGTAAGCCTCTTTGGTTACAGCCAATACACCTTCAGCCAAGCCCTTTAGAGCAGAAACTGGAGTAACACTTGCATATTGTCTGCCTGTATCCATTACCTTTGCATCTACCCAAATCACATTAGATTTCTTTGACTTTAGGCTGTTTGCAGCGGTTGTGGCTTGCATTCCACCGGCAACTGGGAAAATTACATCTGCACCCTGTTGCTCAAATGAGATTGAAGTTTGTAGTGCTTTGGTTGTGTCATCAAAGCTTCCAAGGAATGTTCCAGTTTTGGTCTTTGTGTTCCAACCAAGAACTTCAACTTTCGCATTCTTAACATCGTTGTAGTACTGAACTCCCTTTGCATAACCCTCCATGAAGATGGTTACAGTTGGAAGAGCGATACCACCATAGGTTGCAACCTTGCCAGTCTTTGACATACCAGCAGCCAAGTAGCCCACTAGGAATGAGTTTTCATCAGTCTTGTAGGTAATTCCCTTTTGGTTCTTTCCTACTGACCAACCATCAACTAATGCGAAGTTAACTGAAGGATTAGCAATTGCTGCTGCAGTGATTGCATCACCTAGTAAGAAGCCAACACCAATGATCAGGGTGCACTTCTTGTCTAAAAACTTTTTAATATTTGGCGCATAGTCAGCATTTGACTTTGCTGGTAAGTACTCAATCGATGAAGCAAAGCCAGCTTTTAGAGCACGCTTTGCACCTTCATATGAAGTTTGGTTGAAAGATTTGTCATTAATTCCAGCGGTATCTAGCGCTACGCAAACCTTTTGCTTGGTTGCAGCATTCGCAGCTGGTGAAATTGCTACAGATGAAATTAGTGAAGCAGCTGCTATAGCTACTACGACTTTATTTGCTCTTTTCAAAATCCCTCCCTAGGACTTAGACCCAATAAAGATGGGGGTTGGTTGTGTGCTGACCCTATCGGTGCGGACTGAGCCTGCAAGACAGGCTCTCAACCTGGCTTGATCACGATTTCTTTAGATTTCCTTAAACTCTAACTAGAGAGTTTAAACTTTTACCGCTTTTTATGATCCCTGAAGGTTTTTAATCCGCCCAGCCTTTAAGTTTGCTGAGATTGTTTGGATTCGAGAGGAAAAAGCTGGACCGTTAACTACTTTTACCGTTACGCCCCCATCTTTGAGGTTATATCTATGTCCATAGATGCCTTTTTTACCATCTAAAATTTCTAAAATATTTTTATCAGCTACCTCAGCTGCAATGATCTGCTCAACCGCTAGATCAAAACGTTTTTGCACCACTAGGTACTGATTCTTCTTACCTGCTGAAAAATTCAAAAAGTACTGCTCAGGTAGCAGACCTGAAATTAAAATAGGCGTGGATGGTCTATTTATACTTGCGATATTAGAGATAACTTCATCAGATTTCGACCAGGTTGAAAAAATCTGATCAACCCCAGAATTCACTTGTGCCTTTATCTCATTTTCAAAATTTGTATCTAGTAATTTGCTAGTAACCTTAACTTTAGAGTTACCGGCTGCAGCTCCCTTAATGAATACCGATGCGTCCCGGGGCGCACTTGGATCTGATTTGTCTGCAATAAATCCAATTTTTCCACTCTTGCTCCTAGCTGCAATAGCAGCTCCAGCTAGATAAATTCCCTCATAGGTGGCAAATGAGAGGTTAGAAACATTTGTCATTGCAACAGACTCATCATCGATGATTGCAAATTGAGTATTAGGAAACTCATTTGAAATTCGACGAACTGTGTCGGCATAGGCTGCGCCAACGCAGATAATTAGTTGGTATTTGTTTCGGGCTAAAAATCTAACCCGAGTTATTCGATCGCCCAAACTCCCATCAGTTATCTGCTCTCGCACATCCAACCGAGAAATATTATGTTTTTTTATTGCTCGTTCTAATCCTTTAGCAGCCAGATCATTAACTCCATTATCTCCCCTGCCGCCAACCTCATATGCAATAGCAATCCTCTTAGGTTCTGCCGCAGATGAACTTTGGATTACTGCAGTAGGAAGTAGGGTAAGGATCAGCGCAAAGAGAAGATATCGCTTAGCCATTTGCGATCAGACCCAAGGCGGAATAAACATCAGCTAATGTTTTGGCTGCTACCTGATTGGCTTTTTCAGAGCCAGCTTTGAGCAGCTTTAGTAACTCAGCTTTGTCATCCATTAACTCTAAGGTTCGAGTGCGAATTGGGTTTAACGCCTCTACTACAACTTCGGCTACCTGTAATTTAAAATCTCCATAACCTTTACCAGCAAATTCATTTTCAATATCTTTAATTGATTTACCAGAAAATGCCGAATGAATGGTTAGTAGATTTGAAATTCCTGGCTTTTCTTTCTCATCAAATTTAATCTCTTTGCCAGCATCAGTAACACTTGACTTAAACTTTTTGATTGTTACATCAGGTGAGTCCATAATCTCAATTACACCTGCCATTGAGGCTGCAGATTTACTCATCTTAGAGGTTGGATCTTGAAGGTCATTTATTTTTGCCAATGACTTAATAATTTGGGCAGCTGGAATATTAAATACCTCTTTGTATTTGCTGTTAAATCTTTGGCCTAAATCACGGGTTAACTCAATATGCTGGCGTTGATCTTCACCGACTGGCACAAAATCTGCCTGATAGAGCAAAATATCTGCTGCTTGCAAGATTGGGTATGTGAACAGTCCAACATTGGTTCGATCAGCACCACCCTTTTGTGATTTATCTTTAAATTGTGTCATGCGGCCAGCCTCGCCAAATCCAGTAATGCACTCAAGCACCCACGCTAATTGGTTGTGAGCTGGTACATGAGATTGAATAAATAATGTGCAAAGTTTTGGATCCACACCGATCGCAATCAATTGGGCAGCAGATAACAGGGTGCGTTTTTCTAATAATTTAGGATCAGTTTCAACAGTTAACGCATGAAGATCAACGACGCAATAAAAAGCATCGTGCTCTTTTTGCATCTCTACCCATTGTTTGACTGCACCTAAGTAGTTGCCTAGGTGAAATGAGTCATGAGTTGGTTGAATTCCAGATAAAACTCGTTTTTTACTCACTTTTTCACATCATCTCGAGAAAGTAGAAGTTGTCCAACCCGCTTGCCGCTCATGCTAACAATTGTAAAGCGTGCATTATCTAGCCGAACCACATCATTAACCTGTGCAATTCGACCTAACTTATGCATCACAAACCCGCTCACCGTTTCATATGGACCATCTGGTAGTTGTATACCAGTTTGATCCTGTAAATCTTCAAGTGAGATTAGGCCATCAATCTCCATTTCACCTGTGCGTTGCTGCAAATTTGGCTGGGTTTCATGACCATCATATTCATCCTGAATTTCACCGATTAGGCACTCCACCAAATTCTCCAATGTAACTATGCCATCGGTGCCACCATACTCATCTAACACAATTGCAATGTGTTGGCGTTTGCTTCGCATCTCAGTTAACGCAGGCAGCACACCTTTAGTACCTGGTAAGAAAATAACATTTCGAACAATCTCCATGATAGTTATCTCGGTATCATCTAACTTAGGATTTAGAAGATCTCTAACATGTAGGAATCCAATAACCTCATCACTACTTCCTCTAACAACTGGATAACGTGAGTGAGCAAGCTCTACAGCAAGTTTTCGAGCGGCAGAGATACTCAAAGAGGCGTCAAGGAAATCAACCTCAGTTCTTGGCACCATAACCTCATGGAGTAAGCGATCACTTGTGTTAAATACCTCTTCAACAATCTCTCGCTCTTCTTTGGTTAAATCTGCATGTCCACTTACTAAATCCATCAACTCAACATCAGATATCTGATTGCGCTCACTCTTTGAAGTAATACCAAAGAGCTTAACAATCAGATCAGTTGAATGTGACAGCAGCCAAATAATTGGTCTAAAAATTATGGCAACTCGATCAACAATTGATGCGGTAGCGAGCGCAATGCTCTCCGTTTTATATAACGCTAATCTTTTTGGCACTAACTCACCAAAGACTAGAGAGATATAAACAATTACTAAGGTAATACCAATAATTGAAATAATCTCACTGCTCGCGGCAGAAAGCCCTAATGATTCCAATCTTGGAATCACATAAACACCTAACTGCTCAGCTCCTAAGGCGGCTGATAAGAAACCACACAAGGTGATACCAACTTGGACTGCGGCTAAGAAACGGTTTGGGTTACCGGTTAACTTGGCAACGCGAGCGCCACGCTTGCCCTTGCCTGAGATCTGCTTAACCTGAGAGTCGCGTAGGGAGATAAGCGCGATCTCGGCGGCAACAAAGATTCCGCCCAACGCTATTAGGCCTAAAACGATTGCAATACTGATTAATGCACCTTCAGCCATATCTCCAATGGTATCTAACTGCCCCCTGAGCCGACTTCGTAAGCGTAAAAACTGCGCCCCTTCCCCTTTTTTGCCAATCTGTCGTAATCTTTGCCAACTCTCACAACCGTGAGACCTTCATCCAACGGACCGTCGGGCACGTACCTGCCCGGAGAAGGAGTAAAGAACCATGGCATCAGTTGTATTCTCACAAGCATCCCGAATCTATCCGGGAACTACAAAACCTGCAGTAGATAAATTAGATCTGACTGTTAATGATGGTGAGTTTCTAGTTTTAGTTGGACCATCTGGTTGTGGTAAATCAACCTCACTAAGAATGTTAGCTGGATTAGAGGAGATCGATACAGGATCTATCCGAATCGGCGATAAAGATGTAACAAATGTTGCACCTAAAGATCGTGATATCGCAATGGTCTTTCAGTCCTACGCGCTATACCCACATATGTCAGTTGCTGAAAATATGGGCTTTGCATTAAAGATCGCTGGCGTTGCAAAAGAAGAGCGCGAACGAAGAGTCTTAGAGGCAGCAAAATTATTAGATTTAGAGGATTACCTAGACCGTAAACCAAAGGCGCTATCTGGTGGTCAACGCCAGCGTGTAGCTATGGGTCGAGCAATTGTTCGTGAACCACAGGTCTTCTTAATGGATGAGCCATTATCAAACTTGGATGCAAAGCTTCGTGTTGCTACCCGTACTCAAATCGCAGCCCTTCAACGCAGACTTGGTATTACAACAGTTTATGTAACCCATGATCAGGTTGAGGCGATGACAATGGGTGATCGAGTTGCCGTACTTAAGGATGGCCTGCTGCAACAAGTTGATACCCCACGAAATCTTTATGAAAAACCACAAAATGTATTTGTGGCTGGCTTTATTGGCTCTCCTGCAATGAATCTACTAACCGCACCAGTGGTGGGTGGCAAAGCAATGCTTGGCAACCTTGCAATAAACGTGCCAGCATCTGGTGGTTCATCTGTAACAGTTGGTATTAGGCCAGAGGGTTTTGTACCAGCCTCTACTGGTTTTGAGGTAGCAGTTGAGGTGGTTGAGGAGCTTGGCGCTGATGCATTTGTGTATGGCAAGCCAGTTGATAAATCACTTAAGTTTGCTAACACCACCGAAGAGTTAGGTCAGGTAATTATTAGATGGGATCCAAAGAATCCACCTAAGCCTGGTCAAACAGTAACTGTTGGTGTAAATCAAGATGCAGTGCACCTATTTGATGCCTCATCTGGCAAAAGATTAAATTAAGAAGAAAATTAAAAAACCCCACTCGTCTTGAGTGGGGTTTTTTATTGATTATTTAAACCATTGCCTTGCGCAAATTATCATCAATTGCAGCCAAAAACTCTTGGGTGTTAAGCCATGGAGCATCTTTGCTGATTAGTAGTGCAAGATCTTTTGTCATCTTTCCACTTTCAACTGTTTCAATGCAAACTCGCTCTAGAGTTTTAGCAAACTCAGCTACCTTCGGGGTGTTATCAAGTTTTGCCCGATGAGCTAAGCCTTGAGTCCATGCAAAGATTGAAGCGATTGGATTTGTGGAGGTAGCTTTTCCTACTTGATGATCGCGATAGTGGCGAGTGACTGTGCCATGAGCTGCCTCTGCTTCAACGGTCTTGCCATCTGGTGTCATTAAAACGGATGTCATTAAGCCAAGTGAGCCATAACCTTGGGCAACAGTGTCAGATTGAACATCGCCATCATAATTCTTGCACGCCCAAATGTAACCACCCTCCCAACGAAGTGAGGTAGCAACCATGTCATCAATTAATCTGTGGTCATACTCAAGATTGTTTTTAGCAAACTCGGCTTTAAACTCTTTCTCAAAGACTTCAGCAAATATATCTTTAAATCGCCCATCATAAGCTTTCAAAATTGTATTTTTAGTTGACAAAAATACTGGGTACTTTCGAATTAGGCCGTAGTTAAATGATGCTCGAGCAAAATCTCGAATTGAATCATCAAGGTTATACATAGCCATTGCAACACCTGATGATGGGAAATCAAAGACATTAAACTCCATTGGCTTTGAGCCATCTGAAGGAGTGAAAGTCACAGTTAACTTTCCAGCTCCTGGTACCTTGAAATCAGTTGCACGGTATTGATCGCCAAATGCGTGGCGGCCAATCACAATAGGCTTTGTCCAGTGCGGAATCAATCGAGGAACATTTTTAATAATGATTGGTTCACGGAAAATTACGCCACCTAAAATATTACGAATAGTTCCATTAGGAGATTTCCACATCTTTTTTAACTTAAACTCTTCAACTCTGGCCTCGTCCGGTGTAATGGTTGCGCATTTAACCCCTACGCCGTGTTTTTGAATTGCATGGGCAGAATCAATAGTTACCTGATCATCTGTCTTATCTCGATACTCAATTCCAAGGTCGTAGTACTCAAGGTTTATATCGAGGTATGGCAAGATCAAAGAATCTTTGATGAACTGCCAGATGATGCGAGTCATCTCATCACCATCTAATTCAACTACTGTGCCCTCAACTTTGATCTTGTTCATAACTTATCTCCTCGCTTATAGATCTTTAACATCTGCTTGTTTTGTTCGGACCGCTTCTGCTGCAGCCTTTAAGGAGGTCAGCTCATCAGAGGTTAATTTTGTCTCTACTACTTTGTTGACACCGTTTCTACCAATTTGAGCCTCAACGCCTAGATAGACACCGGTAATTCCATACTCGCCATTAACCCATGCACATACCGGCATTACCTCATTTGAATCGGTAATTACTGCCTTGGCCATTCGAGCAGCAGCTGCAGATGGGGCGTAATATGCAGATCCGGTTTTGAGCAGTGCCACAATCTCAGCACCACCATTTCTGGTTCGCTCAACTAAATCCTTTATCTCATCAGCGGATAAAACATCAGCAAGTGGTTTGCCATTTACTGTGCAGCGACTTGGAACTGGCACCATAGTTTCACCGTGTGATCCAAGCGTTAAAGTTTTAACTGATGCTGTTGGTACACCACACTTTTCAGCAACAAAATTTGTAAAGCGAGCAGTATCTAACATGCCAGCCTGACCCATTACCTTGTTATATGAGAATTTAGTAGCAATCTGAGCAAGGGCTGTCATTTCATCAAGTGGATTGGAGACGACAATAATCACTGCGTTTGGTGAGTGTTTTGCAATATTTTCAGCAACTCCCCGAACTATGCCGGCATTAACACCGATTAAATCCATACGACTCATGCCAGGTTTACGAGGCAATCCTGCAGTAATTACAACGACATCAGAGTTTGCAGTTTTTTCATAACCAGCACCATCAGCTGTAGTGGTTGCACCAATGACTTTAGTTTCAAAATTTTCGATAGATCGTGATTGATTAATATCTAGCGCTAAACCTTCAGATTTGCCTTCTAAAATATCGGTTAAGACAACTGTTTCAAAAACATCATACTCAGCAAGCCGTAGTGCAGTTGTGGATCCATAGAACCCAGCTCCTACAACGGTAACTTTCCCAGATCTACTCATTGAATCCTCTCGCAGGCGATGGCCAATATTACTGATCTTGGGCCAATCAACTAAATCCTTAGGGTTACCTAGCGTTAGGCAGGGAAAGGGCTAATCCAAACAACATGATACAGATCATAATTGGCAGAATTAATTCAATATTTCGCTTCACTTTTTGCTGAGAGTATCTGGCTAAAGAAAATGCACTTGCTCCGAGCGATAAAATTATCGAACCAGTTCTAACTGCGCCGCTAATTCCAATGATCAATCCAACTATAACGACAACTAGTGAAATTCTTCGAACTTGATCAAGGGTAAAACTATCTTTCATTTTTAGCCAAACGAAGAAGATTTTTAAGCAACATAACTCTGGTAACTGGACCAATACCGCCTGGCATTGGCGCAAAAAGAGAAGCAACTTTTATAACACTTGGATCAATGTCTCCAAGGAGCTGATTACCCACTCTTGTAATTCCAACATCTACCGCTACTGCACCGTTCTTAAACATTTCAGGCTTGAGTAGGTGAGCAGAACCAATTGCCGAAATAACTACATCAGCACTTTGCACTAATTGAGTTAGATTTTTTGTAGCAGAATGAGCAAGGGTCACAGTAGCGTTGTGAGGTTTCTGAGATAGCAATATAGATAAAGGTCTACCTACGGTGGTACCTCGACCAAGGATCAATACCTCTTGACCAGAGATATTAACCTTGTATCTTTCAAGCAAGGCCAGTATTGCCAGTGGCGTACAAGGGGTGATGGTGTTAAAGCCCAGCACTAGGTTTCCTAAATTACTTGGCGTTAATCCATCAGCATCTTTTGATGGATGAATTGCAGCTAAAACTTTTTGAGTATCAACTGAACTTGGTAATGGAAGTTGCACTATAAATCCAGTACAAAGTGGATCATTATTTAACTTGTTTACCGAGGCGATAACCTCATCAGTTGAAGCAGTTGCCGGCAGATTTATTTTTATGGATTTAATACCTACCTCAGCGCAATCTCGGTGTTTACCCTCAACATATGCAACAGATCCTGGATCATCACCAACTAAAATCGTTCCTAATCCAACTGGCTTTGAAAGAGAGGTAACCTGTTTTTTCAATTCAGATCTAATCTCTTTAGCAAAGGCTTTGCCATCCATAATTTGTGCGCTCACGACTCAAGCCTACTCTGATTGCTTTTTTTCTTAAACAATTTAGGAAGCAAAAGCATGAGTAAATAAGCGATTGTTATATGAGCAAACACAATTAAACTAATTCTTAATGGATTTACACCAACTGGATTCATATTGGCAGAAATAAGTGAACCGGATGAGATAAAAGCAAGTAAAGCAGATCCTAAAACTGATAGTAGTAAAAATCTTAAAACTAATTGTTGTTTACTTTTCTTATCGATCTGAAGTCTATTTACCCTATTTAAGTTAATGACTGAATAAGCAACTAACATGACGGAAAGAGTAACTACCCAAGGATTTGTGCCTGCCGGTAATGCAGCAAGAGCGGGAATGGCTGGGATCTCCTGTAAGTCAAAGATAAATGGTGTGACATCTGTGGCATTGCCTAAGGAAAAGCCAGCTCCAGAAATATAACCAAAGGTGGCTATGAAAAGATTAGGTAAATATAGAATTTGTAAGACTAGAAGTAGTAAACCACCAATGATTCCAGGATGTAGCACGATAGTTAAGTTTTTAGCTATCGAAAAATTAAGTATCAGTGAAATAGAAAATAAGAGTCCAGATACACCAAGTATTATTAAAAACATATAGCCAGGTAATTTAATTAAGGCTTGAAAATTTGTAGCGGTTGTAGCTACAAATAAGAGTAGGAACAAAATTATTAAGCCTCTTAGCCAATCTATTGAAACCTGAGAGTTTGAAGCAACAAATGCTAATAATGAGTAAACTAGGGTGTAGGTTAAAATAAAATAAGCCCGGCTTATTTTTTTATTTTTAATCTCCTCATAAACTCTTTTATAGCCAACTCTCATACTTAACCACGGCAAGATTGCAGCTCCTAGTGGTAGATATGAAAGATAACCAGTCACCTCATTACTAGTTATATTAAACGGCGCAAGGTGTGAACCAAGCCAAAGCCAAACTGCTGCTCGCATTGGATCTGCAGTGCTGCCGTAGGTACTACCTGCTGTTGCCCAGGCAAATAAGGTAATAAAAGCCAACGGAAAGAGAATGATCAACACTGACCTGATCACCTGTTGCAGCGAGATCAAAAATCTACGCGCAACCATTATTTTCCTATCTGCGATTTATCCATTCAATATCTTGCGCATCAAGTTAGCGGTTTCACTTGGTGTTTTACCAACCGCAACACCGACAGCCTCTAAAGCTTCTTTTTTAGCAGCTGCTGTGCCGGATGATCCAGAGACAATTGCACCAGCATGGCCCATTGTTTTGCCCTCAGGTGCAGTAAAACCAGCAACATATCCAACAACAGGTTTAGTTACATACTCTTTAATAAATTGAGCTGCACGTTCTTCGGCATCGCCACCAATCTCACCAATCATAACTATTGCTTTCGTTTCCGGATCATCCTGGAATGCTCTTAAACAATCGATATGAGTAGTACCAATAATTGGATCGCCACCAATACCAACTGCAGTAGTAAATCCAAAATCTCTTAACTCAAACATCATTTGGTAGGTAAGGGTGCCTGACTTTGAAACCAAGCCAATTTTTCCTGGCCCAGTTATATCAGCTGGAATAATTCCCAAATTTGTTTTTCCTGGAGTAATAATTCCTGGACAGTTTGGGCCAAGTATTTGTGTCTTTCCCTTACTTACTGAGTAAGCATAAAAAGCTGCAACATCATGAACTGGAATACCTTCGGTAATTACAACAACCAGTGGCATGGCAGCATCAATTGCATCCATTACTGCTGCTTTTGCAAACTTTGGTGGCACAAACACAACTGATGCATTTGCACCAGTTGCACTCATTGCTTCCGATACTGAGTTAAACACAGGGATTAGTTGTCCATCCATATCAACACTTTGTCCGCCTTTGCCAGGGGTTACCCCACCGACAATCTTGGTTCCAGCTTTAAGCATTCGCTTTGTGTGTTTAGTTCCTTCAGAGCCAGTCATGCCCTGAACAATTACCTTGGTATTTTCATTTACAAAAATTGCCATTACTTGCCCGCCAACTCTGCTGCTTTTGCGGCGGCACCATCCATAGTTTCAAGCTGTTGAACCAAAGGATGATTGGCATCATTTAATATCTTGCGGCCGAGCGCAACATTGTTGCCATCAAGTCTTACTACAATTGGCTTAGTTGCTTTACTTCCCAACATATCTAGTGCTTGCACAATTCCATTCGCAACTGCATCGCATGCAGTAATACCACCAAAAACATTGACAAACACACTCTTCACATCAGAATCTCCTAAGATTATCGATAAGCCATTTGCCATCACTTCGGCTGAAGCACCGCCACCAATATCTAGAAAATTAGCTGGCTTTACGCCATATTTTTCACCCGCATAGGCAACAACATCTAATGTGCTCATAACTAGTCCGGCACCATTTCCAATGATTCCAACTTGACCCTCAAGCTTTACGTAGTTGAGATCCTTCTCTTTAGCTAATTTCTCTAATGGATTGGTGGAGGCATGATCTATTAGTTGCTCATGATCAGGGTGGCGGAAGGTGGAGTTGTCATCCAAAGTTACCTTGCCATCTAATGCAATTACCTTGCCATCTGAGGTCTTAACCAATGGATTAATCTCCATCAAAGTTGCATCCTCTTTAATGAATGCTTGCCACAATTTCACTAACACATCTGCAACTTGGTCGATTACATCTGCAGGAAACTGTCCGCCCTTTGCAATTTCAAGTGCCTTAGCTTTATCAATTCCGATATTTGGGTTTATGCCAACTTTGGCTAACTTTTCGGGAGTTTTGTGAGCAACCTCTTCAATCTCCATTCCACCCGCTACTGAGGCCATCACCAAAAAATTACGATTTGCTCGGTCTAACAAAATTGCTAAGTAGTACTCAGAATCAATTGGCGCAGCTTGGGCAATCATTACTTTATGTACGGTGTGACCCTTTATATCCATCCCGAGAATGGCAGAAGCTTTTTCTTTGGCATCATCAGGATTTTCTGCAAGTTTTACGCCACCAGCTTTACCTCGACCGCCAACTTTCACCTGGGCTTTTACAACAACCTTGCCACCAATTTTGGCTGCTGCTGCATGCGCTTGATCTGGGGTAGTAGCTACTGCTCCAGCAAGTACTGGAATCTTGTGTGATTCAAAAAGATCACGTGCTTGATACTCAAAAAGATCCAATTAATTATCCCCGATCAATCTTTAACTTCGGCAAGGTGGTAATAGTAATGAAATTGCCAATAAATTTATAATTTCTCAACCGGGGCATATCTAAGCAAAAGCCGCTTCTCACCAAATGAGCCAAAATCAATAGTTGCTTCAGCCCGATCACCCTCTCCACTTACTGAAACAACTGTGCCAAGGCCAAAGGTGTCATGTGAGACTCGTTCACCAACCTCAAGCTTCATTGTGTTACTTACTTTGCCAGTTGCTCTAGGTGGAATAAATGAGCGTTTAATTGAGGATTTAATGGGTGAAATCCTCTCCTGCACCTGATTCCATTCAATAACTGAATCTGGAATCTCACTTAAAAATCTAGATGCCGCGTTGTAATTAGGAGCACCCCAGGATGATCGATACTCCGCCCGAGTAATAAATAAATTTTCTCGGGCTCTAGTTAAGCCAACATAGGCAAGTCGTCGCTCCTCTTGTAACTCATCAGGATCACCCAATGTTCTGGAGTGAGGAAAAATTCCCTCCTCCATTCCAGTCAAAAAAACAGTTGGGAACTCTAAGCCTTTTGCTGTGTGCAGTGTCATCATGGTTACCAAACCGCCATGATCTTCACCATCTGGAATTTGGTCAGCGTCTGCCACAAGTGAAACATCCTCAAGAAATCCAACAAGTGAAATCTCTTCACCCTCATCTACCTCACCCTCTTCATACTCAGTTGCAACTGCTACTAACTCCTCTAAGTTCTCCACTCTGACTTCATCTTGTGGATCTTTACTCTCTAACAACTCAGTTAACAAGCCAGATTGTTCAAGTACAGCCTGTGCAATTACCGATGGTCTAGTTTTTGCCTCTACTAAAGTTTGTAATGACTGGATTAATTTAACAAACTCATTCAAGGCAATAGCTGAGCGCTGGGCGATCTCCTGATTTTTATCAACCCGACATAAAGATTGCCAGAATGATAAATTATTTGTTTGCGCGTATAGATCAATTAGATCAAGTGCACGATCACCAATACCTCGCTTTGGCGTATTAATGATTCTACGAAGTGAAACCTCATCCTCTGGATTGACAATTACTCTTAAATAAGCCAGAAAATCCTTGATCTCTTTTCGTTCATAAAATCGAACACCACCAACTACTTTGTATGCAATGCCAACTCTCATAAACACCTCTTCAAATACGCGAGACTGGGCATTGGTTCGATAAAAGATGGCAGTATCGCCAGGGTTTGATTTTCCTAAATCTCGTAATTTGGCAATCTGTTGCACCACAAAATCAGCCTCATCATGTTCACTCTCTGCCACATAGCCGGTAATCATGGGTCCAGCGCCAGCATCTGACCAGAGATTTTTTTCTTTCCGTCCTTCATTATTTGAAATCACCGCATTTGCAGCACTTAATATATTTTGGGTGGAACGATAGTTTTGTTCTAGCAAAATCGTTTTTGCATTTGGATAATCAGCCTCAAATTGCAAAATATTTCTAATATTTGCACCGCGAAATGCGTAGATAGATTGATCAGCATCGCCAACTACGCAAAGTTCAGCCGGCGCAAAACCGTCAAGATCACTACCGACTAACTCTTTAATCAGGACATATTGGGCATGATTTGTATCCTGATACTCATCCACCAAAATATGTTTAAAACGTGATCGATATTTTGCTCTTACCTCAGGATGTCGCTGCAATACCTCCACTGTTTTAGCAATTAAATCATCAAAATCCATGGAGTTCGCCCCGGTTAATCGCTTTTGGTAAATTGCAAAAACTTGAGCAACTATTTCTTGAAATTGATCCTTACTTTGATTTAAATAATCAGCTGGCCCCAGTAATTCATTTTTTGATTGTGAAATAAGAGATGCCACAGCTCTTGGAGCATATCTTTTTGCATCAAGATTTAAGTCTCGCATTATGATTGTTATTAATCGCAATGAATCACTTTGATCGTAGATGGTAAATGAATTGGTATAACCAAGCAGTGAAGCCTCTTTACGAAGTATGCGAACGCAGGCAGAGTGGAAAGTAGATACCCACATTAATTTGGCTCGGTCACCTACTAATTGCGCTACTCGCTCCTTCATCTCACCAGCTGCTTTATTTGTGAAAGTAATAGCAAGCACCTCATAAGGTGCGACATTTCGCTCTGCTAGTAAGTAAGCAATTCGTCTAGTTAAAACTCTGGTTTTACCTGAACCGGCACCTGCCACTACCAAAAGTGGTGATCCCTCATGCTTTACCGCTGCCAATTGTTGAGGATTTAATCCCTCGGTTAGTGCAGACATATTGCCAAGTCTATCGGTGGGTAAGACAGAGGTATTTGCTGCGGTAATCTTGCCAATGATGCCTCCAATAGATGACAGTGAGATTGAGCGAGTACTTGTAGTCACCGCCCATCCCGATGATTGTGATTTTGGCGCAGCCGGAACAATTGCGTTATGGAGTGCAAAGGGAATCAAAGTTTCCTACTGCATCTGCACAAATGGTGATCAAGGCGGCGAAGATCCAACTGTGCCAAGAGAAGATATGCCAAAGATTCGTCAAAAAGAACAGCGCGAAGCAGGGTTAGCAGTAGGCGTTAGGGATATTACCTTCCTGAATTATCGAGATGGTTGGCTAGTGCCAACTATTGAACTTAGAAAAGATATTGTTCGCCAAATTAGAATTTCAAAACCTGATCGAATGGTCATTCAATCACCTGATCGTAATTGGGACCGGCTATTTGCATCTCATCCAGATCACATGGCAGCAGGAGAAGCTGCAATTCAAGCGGTTTATCCAGATTCTAGAAATGCCTTTGCTTTTGAAGACTTATTAAAAGATGAGGGTTTGCAACCTTGGCGGGTGAAAGAGGTTTGGGTTATGTCTACTCAAAACCCAGATCATTTTGTTGATATCACCACCACCTTTGATAAAAAAATGAAGGCCCTAAAAGCTCATGTAAGCCAGACTGCACACAATGAAAATCTTGAAAGTATGGTGCGCGAGTGGGGAGAGCGAAACGCACAGGCAAATAACCTACCTGTAGGAAGTATTGCTGAAGTTTTTAAAATAGTTAATACAAATTAACGAACTCTGACCTTTTCAATTGCAATCATTTGTTTTGGCATGCCCACGGAGGTGCCATCTACCACGCCCTCTTTTGCAATTGCCTTAACAATTTCCAATCCTTTAATTACTCTTCCCCAAATTGTGTAATTTGGATTCATTGAGGTGTCCTCATAAAAAATATAGAACTGGCTACCATTTGTATTGGCTCCATTGTTTGCCATCGCTACTGTTCCAGCAGGGTAATTTGCTTCAACAGCTTGTGGCAGATTCTCATCCTGGTAGGTGAAATTTGGGCCACCTCTACCTGTGCCGGTTGGATCGCCACACTGCAAAAAATAAATCTCATCAGTTGTTAATCTGTGGCAAAAAGTTTTGTTATAGAAGCCGCCATTTGCTAAAGCTGCCAGTGCAGTAACAGTAATTGGAGCACCCTTACCATTTGCTTGTATGACAATATCACCACAATTAGTCGTGAAGGTAAATGTTCTATTTTTAAATGGAGGCTTTACCTCGGGTGGGGTTATATTTTTCACCGTATGCGCTTTAGCGTTTGTTGGCTTACAAATCACCGGTGCTGGTTTCTTAGTTGGCGCAGCGACCGCAACTGTTGGAAAGTAAAGTGAGCAAATAGTAAGTATTGTTGATGTTGCTAGGGTTTTTACTACTTTTTGCATACACAAAGTTTAATCAACAATTGTTGGATCACAAACCAGATTCTTAAATTAAGGTCAGTTACGATCTAATTTTAAGTACTTTCACAGCCAAAAACTAAGGTTGAACTACTACCTCAACTCTTTGGAACTCTTTTAGCTCTGAATAACCACAAGTTGCCATCGATCTTCGCAATGCACCAAATAGGTTCATTGACCCATCTGATGTGTGTGATGGTCCTGTTAAAACCTCGGTGAGAGATCCAATAGTTCCAACCTGAACTCGATTACCCCGTGGCAATTGTGGGTGGTGGGCTTCTAATCCCCAATGCCATCCTTTGCCTGGTGCCTCACTTGCCTTTGCAAGTGGCGAACCCATCATTACTGCATCGGCCCCACAGGCAACAGCTTTTGCAATCTCACCACTAGAGCCCACTGAACCATCTGCAATTACATGCACATACCTACCACCAGACTCCTCTAGGTAATCACGTCTTGCAGATGCCACTTCAGCAACGGCTGAGGCCATTGGAACTGATATTCCTAATACTTTTTTAGTTGTGTGGGCAGAGCCGCCACCAAAACCAACCAAAACCCCGGCTGCACCTGATCGCATAAGGTGTAAAGCACCTTGCGCAGTTGCACATCCACCCACAATCACTGGCACATCTAACTCATATATAAACTTCTTTAAATTTAATGGCGCAATCTGATCTGAAACATGTTCGGCTGAAACAGTAGTTCCTCTAATCACAAATATATCTACGCCGGCATCTAACACCGCTTTATGAAACTCTGCAGTGCGCTGTGGAGAGAGTGCTCCTGCCACAGTTACACCGGCAGCTCTAATTTGTGCGATCCGCTCCTTAATTAAGCTTGGCTGGATAGGAGATGCATAAATCTCCTGCATTTTCTTTATTGCTTCATCACCGTTTAATTTCGCCATTAGGGTTAATTGTTTTTCAGCATCCTCATACCTTGTCCAAATTCCCTCTAAATTTAAAACTCCTAATCCGCCAGCTTTACCAATTGCGATCGCAGTATCTGGTGAAACCACTGAATCCATCGGTGCTGCCATAAATGGTAAATCAAATTTGTATGCATCAATCTGCCAAGAGATTGAAACCTCTTCGGGATCTCTAGTTCTTCGAGATGGCACAATGGCAATTTCATCAAATGAGTACGCTGCGCGCGCACGTTTGCCAGGGCCTAATTCAATATCGGACATATCACCAATCGTATCTGCTTAATACTTATCCATTGAAATCTAACCCAGTAAGTCCCAGGCTTTAACCCCACCAGTCACACCAGCTGAGTTAGGAATTATCTTGACTTTGTAATCAAAACTCTTAAGTGCTGATTTACTAATCCGCTGCGCATTTCCACCACCGATATACAACTTATCCCAGACAATCATTGGATATAACTCTTGAATTAAACTCTTAACCCGTCTTGACCATAATTGATTACCCATTCGCCTTCTGGCTTGCTCACCAATCCAGGTATCAATTGATTTTCCATATCGAATTGTGGCGTGCGAAATCTCAAGATGCGGGGCAAGATTGCCATCGCTAAATATGGCGCTTCCTAATCCAGTGCCAAAGGTTAAAACTGTCTCAAGCCCCTTACCTTCAATTACCGCTGCGGCATGAACTTCAGCATCATTTAAAACCAAGGTTGGAAGCTTCAATCGTTTTTGAAGTAAAGATTGCATATCAAAGCCATACCAAGCCTTCCTCAAATTTAGATCCATGGCACTGCGTGGCCCATTGCTATTTATATAGTGCGGAATTACTACAACTTTGCCGTTTCGAATCATCCCTGGCAGCCCGACAGTAACTCGCTTTATTCTCAGATCAGCCTTTACAAAATCTTGAATAATTCCAATTAATTTACTTGGTGAAAGTGGATAGGGAGTTTTTAAATATGGAAAATCAATTAATACTTTTCCAGTTTTATCAAGCACAGAGGCCTTGATCCCAGTGCCACCGCAATCAACGGTTAGCGTTGTAACTTTCACCGATTGATGTTAATCGATTGTCGTTACTTTGAGAACAAGGCCTCGTGGTTAATTTACTTAGTGAGAGTGACCGCCTGCGCCATGTGAGTGGCCATGACCTGCTGCCTCTTCTTTCTTCTCCTCTGGAGTTTCAAATACCAAGGCTTCGGTTGTAATAAACATGGCTGCAATCGAGGCTGCATTTGCTAATGCCGATCTAGTTACCTTAACTGGATCAATCACACCCTCTTTTACAAGATCTGTGTAGGTTTCAGAGTAAGCGTTGAAACCTTCATTAGGTTTCATGGTGCGAACCTTTGAAACTACAACATAACCCTCTTGGCCAGCATTTTCAGCAATCCAACGAAGTGGTTCATCACAGGCTTTGCGGACTAGGCGCACACCAACTGCGCGATCGCCCTCAAAACCTAAATCATTTTCAAGTGCTGCTGCTGCATGTACTAATGCCGCACCACCACCGACCACAATTCCCTCTTCGACTGCAGCTCTTGTTGCAGAGATAGCATCTTCAAGACGGTGCTTCTTCTCTTTCAACTCAACCTCAGTGTGGGCTCCAACTTTGATTACGCAAACTCCACCAGCAAGTTTTGCTACTCGCTCCTGAAGTTTTTCACGATCCCAATCAGAATCAGTATTTTCAATCTCGCGGCGAATTTCAGTTACCCGAGCTGCCACATCAGCTTTCTTACCAGCACCATCAACAATGGTTGTGTTGTCTTTTGTGATCACAACTCGACGAGCTTTACCAAGCATCTCGATATCGATTTGCTCAAGCTTTAAGCCCACCTCAGCAGAGATAACCTGACCACCAGTAAGGATTGCAATATCTTGCAACATTGCTTTGCGGCGATCACCAAAACCTGGAGCCTTCACAGCAGCTGAGGCAAATGTTCCTCGCATACGGTTAACTACTAAGGTTGAAAGTGCTTCACCCTCAACATCTTCGGCGATTATCAAAAGTGGTTTGCTTGCTTGGGCAACCTTTTCTAATACTGGCAGAATCTCACTTAGTGCTGAGATTTTCTGTCCAGAGATAAGAATGAAGGCATCCTCTAGAACTGTCTCCATGCGATCTGAATCGGTAACAAAGTAAGGAGAGATATATCCCTTATCAAATTGCATACCTTCTGTGAACTCAAGCTCAAGCCCAGTTGTAGATGACTCCTCAACTGTGATTACGCCATCTTTGCCAACCTTGTCCATCGCCTCAGCGATTAGATCACCGATTGCTTTGTCCTGAGCAGAGATTGTTGCAACATCGGCAATCTGAGATTTTCCGCTAACCGCAGTTGAGTTTTTGCGCAGCGCCTCAGTTATTGCTGATACTGCTTGTTCAATTCCGTATTTAAGCTCCATTGGTTGAGCACCAGCGGCAAGATTACGAAGACCCTCTTTCACCATTGCTTGGGCTAAAACCGTTGCAGTTGTTGTGCCATCTCCTGCAACATCATTGGTCTTTTCTGCAACCTGCTTCACAAGTTGCGCTCCCATGTTTTCAGCTGGATCAGATAGCTCGATCTCTTTAGCAATTGTTACGCCATCATTAGTAATTAATGGTGCGCCATAGCTCTTTGCGATTACAACATTTCGACCCTTTGGTCCAAGTGTTACCTTGACAGTGTCGGCAAGAATGTTGACACCACGCTCCATCGCACGGCGTGCTGCTTCATCAAATTGAAGTGATTTACCCATGATTACTTCTTCGCAATAATTGCTAGTACATCACGAGATGAAAGTACTAAGTACTCCTCATTGTTGTACTTAACTTCGGTGCCGCCATACTTTGAGTAAAGCACGACATCGCCCTCTTTGATATCTAGCGGAATTCGATTTCCGTTTTCAAAACGGCCAGGTCCCACCGCCATTACAGTTCCCTCTTGTGGCTTTTCTTTGGCAGTATCTGGAATTACCAATCCAGATGCAGTCTTTTGCTCTGCCTCATTTGCCTTAACAACAATGCGATCTTCTAGTGGCTTAATTGAAATTGCCATCCTGATATCTCCTTCTTTGATTTGGTATTACCCTCTTAAGGTGCCTCAGGTATTAATTAGCACACGAGGCCCTAGAGTGCTAAAGCCAACTTTAAAGGGGGATTCAGGTCAGCGCAAATTAAGCGCGGGCCTACCAGATCACCTGGGCGATAGAGGCGGCTGAATCAGCGCCAATGCCTATCTGGGAGGGCTTAACACCCTCGGTTATAGCCAAGCTGCCCAGGGCTGCAACCATCGCCCCATTGTCGGTGCACAACCCAATTGGTGGGATTGAGAGCTTTATCTTCGCCTGCTCACATCTTTGCTGAGCTAATTGGCGCAATCTGCTATTGGCTGCCACTCCTCCGGCGATAACTAAATTGTCAATTCCACTTTCCTTACAAGCAGCTAGTGACTTTCTTAATAACACATCCACAACCGCTTCTTGAAAGGAGGCTGCTACATCTTCTTTTTTATATCCTGGTGTTTGCTCTATGAATCTAGCAACTGCGGTTTTCAAACCTGAGAAAGAAAAATTGTATTGATGCTTGGCCAAATCAGCAGGTGAGGTTAAACCGCGAGGAAAATCCACATATGTTGGATTACCCGTTTGGGATTGCTTATCGATAAGTGGCCCACCTGGAAAACCTAATCCTATAATTCTGGCAATCTTGTCAAAGGCCTCACCAGCTGCATCATCAATAGTAGATCCCAACACCTCAACATCAGTTGCTAAGTGATTTACTTTTAAAATTGAAGAGTGACCGCCACTTACAAGCAGTGCAATGGTTGGAGAAATCTTCTTATCATTATCTAATTGATCAACTGCGATATGGGCAGATAGATGATTAACTCCATATAAAGGCTTATCTAATGCCAAAGAAAGTGCTGAAGCACTACTTACTCCAACTAATAATGCACCGATTAAGCCAGGTCCTGCCGTAACCGCGATTGCATCAATATCTTTTAAGGTGACACCTGAATCATTTAACGCTTGCTTAATTACCTGTTGCATAGCCTCAAGATGGGCTCTGCTTGCTACCTCAGGAACTACACCACCAAACCTGGCATGTTGTTCAACACTTGATGAGATCACATTTGCAAGTAACTTTCGCCCATCCACAATTCCAACCGCAGTTTCATCACATGAGGTTTCAATTCCCAATACCAGTGCCATTACTTAAGCTCCTTGCGCATTACCACCGCAGTTAACCCTGGTCCGTAATAATTCTCTCGCTTTGAAACCTCAACAAATCCAAAGGATTGGTAAAGTGGCAGTGCAGCATCATTTCCTAATCTCATCTCAAGCATTATTGCCTGTGCCTTTTTAACCCTGGCCCAATCAATTAACCGCTTTAATAACTCACGGCCAACACCTTTGCGACGGTGGTCTGCCACAACAGTTAATGTGTGAATATCAGCCACATCTGCCACATAAAAAATTCCGCCATAGGCAATCAGTTTTCCCTCAAACTCTGCAACCAAGTACTGCGCACTCTTTGGGGCTTTTGCAAACTCCTCTTTAAATTGATCAGCACTCCAGGCGCTCTTGCCATAGACCTCTTTTTCAATTGATATTGCAGATACCAGATCCAATGCTGTCATCGGCCTAAATTTCACTCCTTCAGGTAATGGGTAGGCATCAGGTTTTCTGACATAAATTGGTTGCAAAACTGATTTACTTGTTAAAGCTATCTGTGCCAATCTAATTGGATCTGGAAAGAAATCTCCTTCATTACAAATTGGAATACCAATCTTTTCTAACTCACTTGCTTTGTTTACCGCAGGTTGGGTAATTCGAACCCCATCTTTATACCTTGCCCAAAATCTCTCTTTGCGCCTGGCATCTGTTGAAACAATAAACTCACTTTTATTTATGCCAGCAGCCATCGCATCTAGTGAACAAACTCCTACCCAATCTATTTGAGCAGCTAAGGCATAACTTTGGGCAAAAACAATTCCTACTCGAAGGCCGGTAAAAGGACCTGGACCCATACCAACTGCAACTAAATCTACTTTTTTACTTACTGCTAATGCTTGTGAGACTAACCTTGGCAATACCTCTCCATGAGCAAGTGGGTCATTATGAGATTTGTTGAATAAAACTTTTCCGTCCTGAATTAAAGCAACACTTGTTTGCGCGGTCGAGGTATCAATTGCTAATACCGTTTTCATACTTTAAATCCTGACCAACGATCACCGTAGAAAATGAATTCAATTTCTCGATCAGAATCTTTTTCCCCAGAGGTAATAACTAGCTCTAGGTATTGATCGGTCAATGTAGAGACAAAATCTTTGCCCCACTCGATCACAAATACGCTACTGGCTAAGTAGCTTTCAAAATCTAAGTCAGCAAAATTGCTTGGATTTGAATCCAATAATCGATAAGCATCAATATGAATAAAATTTGGAACTCCTTTGTGAATTCGACTAATTACAAAGGTTGGAGAAGTCACTCCTAAAATATTAAAAGCTGAGGCGATTCCTTGGGTCAAAACTGTTTTACCTGCACCTAATTGGCCAGTTAGAACAACCACATCTGAAGGTTTTAATTGTCGGCCAATTTTTTCACCTAATTCAAACATTGCTTGTGGTGAATTAACCTGAATTTTCATGAGGGGATTAGTTTATAGA
>CAZDKV010000002.1:0-88941 GCA_964506125.1 uncultured Candidatus Nanopelagicus sp. | reverse complement strand
CGCGGCAAAATTTTAAATGTGCAAAAAGCCTCACTATCTCAGATGCTAGAAAATAATGAGTGTGCATCAATTATCCAGGTAATTGGCGCAGGTAGTGGAAAATCCTTTGATATCAATGATGCTCGGTATGGCCGAGTAATTTTGATGTCTGATGCTGATGTAGATGGTGCTCATATTCGCTGTTTGTTACTAACACTTTTCAATTCATATATGCGTCCATTGGTTGAGGCAGGCAGGGTATTTGCTGCAATTCCACCACTTCACCGTATTGATGTAATTGGTGGCAAAAAGGGCGAGGTGCATTACACCTATTCAGATGATGAGATGAAAAAAGTTATTGCTCAGCTAAAGAAGGATGGCAAAAGGTGGAAAGAGCCGATCCAACGCTATAAAGGATTGGGTGAGATGGATGCTGATCAACTTCGGGAAACCACCATGGATCCTGACCATAGAACTTTGCGAAGAATTACTATGAAGGATGTTACAAAAGCTGAGGCGATGTTTGAATTGCTCATGGGCAATGAGGTTGCACCGAGAAAAGACTTTATTTCAAATGCTGATATAGATCGGGAGCGAATCGACGCTTAATCGATTGTAACTAGATCGAAGTACTCCTCTTTCCAAAGATCCTCATCACCATCTGGCAAAAGCAGTACTCGCTCTGGTTTTAACGCTTCGACCGCTCCTGCATCATGGGAAACTAAAATTACCGCTCCTTGATACTCAGCAAGTGCTCCCAATATCTCCTCCCGACTTGCTGGATCTAAGTTATTTGTTGGCTCATCTAGCAGTAAGACATTGGCTGCACTAACTACCAATAAAGCTAACGCCAATCTAGTTCGCTCGCCACCACTTAATACCTTTACTGGCTTATGAACATCATCGCCTGTAAAAAGGAAGGAGCCAAGCACATTTCTCGCCTCTGGTTCCCTGATTTCTTTAGTAGCACTCAACATATTTTCTAAAACAGTTCGCTCATAATCTAGAGTTTCATGCTCCTGAGCGTAGTAACCAATCTTTAAGCCATGTCCTGCCTCAACATGACCTGTATCAGGCTCTAAATCACCAGCTAAAATTCTAAGCAGTGTGGTTTTACCAGCACCGTTTAAACCTAAAATCACAACGCGCGATCCTTTATCTATGGCTAACTCAACATCGGTAAAGATCTCAAGTGATCCATAAGATTTTGATAACTCTGCTGCCGTGATTGGTGTTTTTCCGCAAGGGGCTGGAGTTGGAAAACGTAGTTTGGCGACCCGATCAACCTTTCGAACCTCCTCTAATCCACTTCTTAATTTTTCAGCCCGCTTTAACATTCCTTGGGCAACGCTTGCTTTACTAGCTTTAGCTCGCATTTTTTCACCCTGCTTTTGCAAAATCTCCGCCTTCTTTTCAGCATTGGCTCGCTCACGTTTTCTGCGGTGCTCATCAGCCTCTCGTTGAATTAGGTAGTTTTTCCAAGTCATGTTGTAAACATCAATGACATTTCGATTAGCATCTAGATAAAAGACCTTATTCACAACAGTTTCAATCAAATTAACATCGTGGGAGATGATTACTAGCCCGCCTGGATATTTAAGCAAAAATTCTCGAAGCCAAATAATGGAATCAGCATCTAGGTGGTTAGTTGGCTCATCCAGTATCAAAGTTTGAGCCCCAGAAAATAGGATTCGGGCTAATTCAATTCTTCGCCTCTGACCACCAGAAAGAGCGCTTAGCTGTTGATCAAATAGATTATTTGGCACACCAAGAGAGGATGCAATCGCTTCAGCCTCAGCGGCTGCGGCATAACCACCAGCGGTGGAAAACTCATGTTCTACTCGGGTGTAACGCTCCATAGCTTTCTCAAGCTCAGCTCCTTGGGCAACAGACATCTCCTCTTCTACAGCGCGCATTCGCTTGCTAATTAGATCTAGCTCTCGGACAGAGAGGATTCGATCAATCACACTTCCTTGATCTTCACCAGTTCTAGGATCTTGAGGGAGGTATCCAATTTTTCCAGTGCGATTTACCGCACCTCCTGCCGGCATTGTTTCACCAGCTAACACCTTGGCCAATGTTGATTTACCCGCACCATTTCTACCAACAAAACCAATTCGATCACCATGATTGATTCGAACCGTTACATCCTTAACCAGAAGTCTGGCGGCAGCACGAAGTTCTAGGGCGTTAGTTGATATCAAAGTTGCTTATGCAACAAGGCGGGTGCGGCGAGGGGAGGCGTACTTCTTTTCAATGTCAGACAACTCCTCGGCCACTTTAGCTTTGATGCTCTCCTCAGTTTTTAGGATCGCAGTTAAGGTGGCGATTGTAGCCTTTAACTCCTTAGCCTCAGTTTCTAGTTCAATCTTGCTCATCTTGGTCAATCTGCGAAGCGGCATATCTAAAATATAAGTAGCTTGTTCATCGCTTAATTTAAAGCTTTTGATTAAGCCAGCCTTCGCAACAGTTGCATCCTCACTGGCTCGAATTAATTTAATTACTTTATCAATATCAACAATTGCTTTTAGTAAACCATCTACCAGATTAAGTCTTGCTTGTGCCTTTGCTTTCCTAAAGGTAGACCTGCGGCGAACAACCTCGATTCGGTGGTCAATAAAGACCTGCAATAACTCCTTTAATCCAAGTGTTAATGGCTTGCCATTTACCAATGCCACCGCATTTATTGAGAAGGCATCCTCCATTGGAGTTAATCGGTAAAGGTTTTCTAAGACCTCAGCTGGTTCATAACCATTTTTGATCTCAACAACCACTTTGGTGCCAGATTGTCCATCTGATAAATCGACAATATCTGAGATGCCTTGTACCTTCTTTGCTTTGACCAGATCAGCGATCTTCTCAACAATTTTTTCAGGACCAATGTTGTATGGCAGTTCGGTAATAACAATTCCTTGTTTACGTGAGGAGACTTTTTCAATTACAGCGGTAGCTCGCACTTTAAATGAACCGCGACCGGTTGAATAGGCATCGGCAATTCCCTCGGTGGCAACTAAATACCCACCAGTTGGAAAATCAGGTGCTGGCACAATCTTCATCAACTGCTTCAAGGTGGCTTTTGGATTTTCCATTAAATGTTTCGCAGCGGCAATTACTTCACCTAAGTTATGGGGCGCCATATTTGTTGCCATACCAACGGCAATTCCAGTTGCACCATTTACTAATAAATTAGGAAAGGCAGCTGGCAGTACCTGAGGCTCTAAAATTTGACCATCATAATTTGGACCAAAATCAACAGTGTCCTCATCCGACTCATCCACCATCATCATCGCTGATGGTGCAAGGCGAGATTCGGTATAACGCATCGCAGCTGGGCCAGAATCTAGTGAGCCAAAATTTCCATGCCCATCAATTAGTGGCAGACGCATAGAAAAACTTTGTGCCATACGAACCATTGCATCATAGATAGCACCATCACCATGTGGATGAAGCTTTCCCATTACATCGCCAACCACCCTTGCACACTTAACATGACCTTTATCTGGCCGAAGTCCCATCTCATTCATCTGGTGCAAAATTCTTCGCTGCACCGGTTTTAAGCCATCACGAGCATCAGGAAGTGCGCGTGAGTAAATTACTGAGTAGGCATACTCTAAAAATGACTCCGACATCTCAGATGCGACATCAATATCAATAATACGGCCAGGGTTTTCTCCCGCTTTTGGCGCTACTACCTTTGGTGTTTTAGCCATAGAGCGTATCTTGCCAATAGAAGTACTCATTTGTTGCGATCGACAAGCCAGATTCATCGATGAATTAGCAAAATGCTAATCTTTAGGCATGCTTCATAGATTTTTTATAATAGATCAGCCCGCACAGTATTGGTTGGGAAATATCCCCAATTGAGCCATAAAACATTTGGATTATCAGATTTAACAAACTCGATTTTTAATTCATTATCAGTATCAAATACGGTAGATACCCTTTCACTTGGCCAAGCTCAAATGCGTGAGTGTCTAATTTTAATTGATGGCTTAGGCCAGGATGCAGTTGATAGATATGGTGATCAGTTTGAGATTTTTTCAGATATAAAACAAGTAAATAATCTTTCTGCAAACTTTCCATCAACTACCGCAACAAGTCTTTCCACCTTAGGAACTGGGGTATTACCCGGCGTGCATGGCATGCTCGGTTACACAGTACGGGTACCAAGAAGTGATAACCGATTACTAAATGCCCTTAAGTGGGATGAGCGGGTAGATCCAGTGATCTGGCAAAAGGTGCCAACTTTGTTTGAACGAGCAAGCCAAGATGGTGTGGCAGTAACACATGTTGCAGCAAAGCGATATGAGGGAAGCGGTTTTACCCAAGCTGCATTGCGAGGTGCGAAGTATGTTGGTGCTAATGGAATAGATGAGATGGTATTGGCGGTCAGTGCTGCATTAAAACCACAACCATCATTTGTTTACACATATCTAAACACCTTAGATTCAGCAGGGCATAGTGATGGTGTTGGTTCAGATAAGTGGCTTACCGCCCTCCAACAGGTTTGTGAGTTTATAACCAAGATCAAGAGTGCTGCACCAAATGGAAGCAGAATCTGGATCACCTCAGATCATGGAATGGTAAATAGCACAGCACAAATAATTTTAGGACAAGATAATAATCTTTTAGATAATGTCACTTTGATCGGTGGTGAACCACGGGCTCGTCATATTTACATAAAGCCCGGTGCAGAAAATGAGACTATCGCATTGTGGCAAGAACAATTAAATGGAAAGGCGCAAGTTTTGAGCAAGCAAGATGCAATCACATCTGGATTATTTGGTGAAATTGTCTCTGAAGATTCATTTGAGCGAATGGGAGATTTAATCGCTATTGCGTTGGATGATTTAATTTTAATTGACCCAGCCCGAGTTCGTGAGGAGAGCTCAATGGTGGGACATCATGGTGGTGTTACTAAAACTGAGGTTGCAATACCGCTTTTACTTGGTTAGTCCTCATCCTTTTTGCCAAACATAATGTCATCCCAAGATGGAATTTTAATTCTTCGAGTAACGCCATCTTTCTTAGCTTCCTCATCCATCTCATCAACTGCAGTCAAAGGTGTTGGTGCATATGGTGCAACATCTTCTTTAATCGAAACTAATCTTGGCGCTTCAGTTTGTGGAATATTGCCAAAGGTTTGAGTTGGCGCTTTTGGTTTAGCCTCACCACCTATCCATCTGGCACCATCATCATGGGCAGAGAGTGCACGACGACCCAAATTAAATAACCAAACCGCCTCACCCTTGGCCTCACTTGGTGAACCATCACGAAGTGGATAGTAAAGAGTTAACTCCCAGTTTCCATCAGGTAAGCGATGGGTATTCCATTCAATTGAATTCATATCAACGCCACGGGGTGCTAATTGATTTGCTACCGCAGTCTCTAAATATGGTGCATGAGGTTCACGACGAATTTGGGTAGCAAGTGCTTGAGAGATAATAAATGCTCGTTCCTGCAAAATTGGACCAGCGTAATTTTCAATCTTTTCTATAGACCAGTCGGTAGTACGAGAGATGGAATCAATGGATTCACCACCTCGTAACCTTGCCTGCACCTCTTTAACGGTTGTAGTAACAATCTCCTCAAAGTTTGAAACAGCGGAAAGTCGTGGTTGATTTACTGTGGCACGTAATGTGTCTGAGATTCTAAGTGAGTATTGATTTCCAGATTGATCAACCAACTCAAGCTCTGAGCCATCGGCAGATTTACCGGTTAACCGAAGATCAGTTGGTTCATTCATGAGAGTAGATTGCCACAACTAATCGGCAGGATAAATCTGCCACACACGCTCAGCACTTGGCTTTTCATGCTTAGATAACCTGGTGAGCCTAGAGTTATTAAAAATTGCAGAGTCGGTGGCAAAAGCCGCCGGTGCACATCTGATGAACCGGCCAGCAACCTTTACCTTTACTGAGAAAAGTTCCGCAGTTGATTTTGCAACCCAAATGGACCAACAAGCAGAACAAATAATCGTTAGCCAAATTTTAAACTCACGCCCCGATGATGGAATCATCGCCGAAGAGGGTGCTAGTAGAGAGAGTACATCTGGAATTACCTGGGTAATTGATCCATTAGATGGCACAGTTAATTATCTCTATGGGCTACCAGGTTGGAATGTTTCAGTAGCTGCAAAAGATAAAAGTGGTGTTGTAGCGGGGGTGGTTTATGCCCCAAGCATTGATGGCTTTTGGAGTGCAGCAAAAGGTAATGGCGCTTTTTATAATGGTGCAAGCATTAAATGTAATGACCCAGTTGAGTTAGAAAAAGCTTTACTAGCAACTGGATTTTCTTATGATTTGAATTTACGAATAAGCCAAGGTGACACAATGGCAAAACTTTTACCAAAAATTAGAGATTTAAGAAGAAATGGCGCAGCTGCTGTTGATCTTTGTTATGTTGCAATGGGTGCATTAGATGGATACTTTGAAGCATCTCTTAAGGAGTGGGACCATGCCGCTGGTGGATTAATTGCAACTGAAGCAGGTGCGATTGTCTCCGGCCCAGCAGGTGGTGCACCAAGTTCCCAACTGGTCATATGTGCCGGACCTGCCCTACATGCTCAGCTTTTGCCCTTAATTTGATCTCAAATTGATCTAATCACCCCTGCTATGGCAAGATGTGCTCTCATTCAAAATAATTGATTGACCATTGATTTTAACGATTAGGACAAAACATGAACGTATTAGATGCTGTTGATGCCGCCTCACTCCGTCAGGACATCCCATCATTTCGTTCTGGCGATGAACTAAAGGTTCATGTGCGAGTTATTGAAGGTACCAAGAGTCGTATTCAGGTTTTCCAAGGTGTAGTAATTGCTCGATCTGGTTCAGGAATGCGCGAATCATTTACCATCCGCAAAATTTCTTACGGAGTTGGTGTGGAGCGAACCTTCCCAGTACACACTCCAGTAATTGAAAAAATTGAGATCGTTCGTCACGGCTCTGCTCGTCGAGCCAAGCTTTACTACCTACGTAAGTTAACTGGTAAGGCAACTAAGATTAAAGAGCGTCGTGGCGCAGATGGTGAAATCATTGTTGAGCCAGAGTATGTACCACCAGTAGTTTCTAAAAAAGTAGAGGTACCAGTAGTTGCTGAACCGGTTGCTGAGAGTGCGCCAGTTGAAGAGGCCACTGCTGAGGTTGCCGATACCGCACCAGAGGCTGCTGCTGATTCTGACAAAAAAGAGTAAAAAATGATTGATGAAGCTTTAGAGCATTTAGTAAAAGGGATTGTTGATAATCCACAAGAGGTAGTTATCACTGAGAAAAGCTCACGTGGTGGCACAACACTTGAGGTAAGAGTGCATCCAGAGGATATTGGCAAGGTAATTGGCCGCAATGGTCGTACCGCTAAAGCACTGCGCACAGTAATTAGTGCACTGGCTGGTCGTTCAGTGCGAGTAGATCTAATCGAGGCTGACGAGGTCCGTTAATTTGCAACTTGTCGTAGGTCGCATTGGCCGCGCACATGGTGTTCTTGGTGAAGCAACAATTGATGTTCAAACCGATGATCCAGATTTACGGTTTAAAGTAGGAAATAAATTAACTCTAGATTCAGGCCGAGAGTTAACAATCAAATCATCACGCTGGCATAACCAGATTCTTCTTCTTGGATTTGAAGGAGTAAATGATCGTAATCAAATTGAAGCCCTACGTGATCAATTCATCTCATCCCAAGTTGATCTGTCACAACTTGCTCCAGGTGAGTACCACTATCAACAGCTCATTGGCTCTCAAGTTTATCTGCAAAATAATCAATTAATCGGAGAGGTTAGTGAGGTTGTAAAGTTACCGGGGCAGGATCTGCTATCAGTTGATAAAAATGGTCACCAAGTGCTGATTCCAATGGTTAAGCAGATTATTATCAGCATTGATGTTGCGGCTAAAAAGATAGTTGTAAACCCACCGGAAGGATTATTAGATGTTGCAGATTGATCTAATCTCAATCTTTCCAGATTACCTAACTCCATTAAAGCTCTCCCTACTAGGTAAAGCACAGGAAAAGTCTTTGATCAAGATAAATATTCATGATTTAAGAGATCAGACAAGTGATGTGCACCATTCAGTAGATGACACTCCATATGGTGGTGGGGCAGGCATGGTTATGTCACCTGAGCCATGGGGCAAGGCAATTGATGAGATTACTAATGCGAAAGATCAGGTTGATCTAATAATTTTGACTCCAGCAGGTAGGAGATTTAATCAAAAGATGGCGATGGAGTTTTCTAAGAGATCACATCTTATTTTTGCCTGCGGCAGGTATGAAGGAATAGATGCCAGGGTTGGTCAATATTATGCTGGCAAAGCTAATTTTAAAGTTCATGAGGTTTCAATTGGTGATTATGTATTAGGCGGTGGCGAGGTTGCAGCTATGGTGATAATCGAAGCCACTACGAGATTAATTCCAGGAGTTCTAGGAAATCCTCAATCATTAAAAGAGGAATCTCACTCCATCTCATCAGATAACTCGATTTTGGTTGAGTATCCAAATTACACAAAGCCGGCTAGCTGGCGGGGGATAGATGTGCCAGAGGTTTTGCTCTCAGGAAATCATGGAGAGATTGCTAAGTGGCGGCTGGAGCAGGCTGAGCGTCGTACAAATCAACTTAATCAGGAATAATCCCGACACGCCTGGCGTTGATTAGGCACATTGATCTCTTATAGGGGATTATCCGCCCAGTTGGGGTAATCCTTACACCAAAGAAATTGAAGAAAGTTTTACTTATTTTTTAAAGGAGGTGAATGATGGCTACAGATTATGACACCCCCAGAAAAACCGATGAAGAGTTACATGAGGAATCGCTAGAGGAGTTAAAGGCTCGACGTGCTGACGCGCAATCTGGTCAAGTAGATATTGATGAGGCAGAGGCTGCCGAAAATCTAGAACTTCCAGGAGCAGATTTATCTGGCGAAGAGTTGACGGTAAAGGTAGTTCCTAAACAAGAAGATGAGTTCACATGTAGCCGTTGTTTCTTAGTTAAACATATTGGTCAGCGCGCTCGCGGAGAAGGTCCGAAAGCTGTCTGCCAAGATTGCGATTAATTAAGTTTACTAGCTAGCAATTTTGCTTTTCTACTAGAAATTAGCCAGTAGGGCGTTGGATCTTTTTTATCATTAATCTCAACCTTAACTCCAGTTGAAACCCAAAATCTTGTGCCATTAAATGCAGCCGGATCAGCATCCCGACCACGAAGTTTTACGAACTCTGCTTTCGTTAATGCAGTTGCCTTCCTTAGATACTTACACTCTATTTTGGCATTTCCTACATAAAGCCAGTCATTGATTACTACCGTCTCCAACGCAAATTTATTGTTGCTATAGAACAAGGCTCCAGAAATAAGCGCAGTAATTATGATTGCAGCTAGGTGACCAAAGGGTGCCCAAAAAGTTAGATAGATTGAGCCCACCATCATCGCCAGAAATAGCCACAACCAAACTGGCCAAAGTATTCGTTCAGCAAACTCAGATTTGGAATTAGATCTTGCCATGGCATAAAGGATACGCTTGACCCATGGCACGTATTGCATCCACCACTCCACCTGCAGATGCGGTGATGCCAACAAGACATCCCAAAGCACCAGCTATTGGCTCTCAAATTCCATCTCACTTTGGTTATTGCTTTGGATGTGGTGAGTTACATAAAACTGGATTGCATTTGGTTGCTATAGCTGGCACTGGATTAGATTTAACTGGAAAATTCACAGTTACCGAGAATCATCAAGGTGCACCTGGGTTGGCCCATGGCGGATTATTATCACTTGCCTTTGATGAAGCACTTGGCAAGTTAATGTGGCTGATTAGAACTCCGGCGGTGACTGGTCGACTCGAAACTGATTTTTTACTGCCAGTGCCAATGGGTCGCACCCTTTATATTGATGCAAAAATTACAGGACAGGCCGGGCGAAAAATTTATACCCAAGCAGAGGGCCGGCTGGATTCACCTACTGGAGATATTGCAGTCAAAGCCTCAGCCTTATTTATTGCTGTTCCAATGGAGCATTTTATAAAGAATTTAACTGAGCAATATAAGGATCACCTGGTTGAGCATCCTGAATTAATGGCATTTGTCGATCCAGATTTTGATATAAACCCATAATGGATGTTTTAATAAAAAGGCTTGATGCCAGCGTGCCATTACCATCATATGCAAAAGCCGGCGATGCAGGCGCTGATTTAGCCACCCGAATTGATTTCACAATTCAGCCAGGTGAGCGAATGTTAGTTCCAACTGGAATCAGTATTGCACTTCCAAATGGATATGTGGCATTAGTGCATCCAAGATCAGGCTTAGCAATTAAGCATGGAATATCAATGGTTAATACGCCAGGAACTGTTGATGCAGGCTACCGTGGCGAATTGCAAGTAATTTTAATCAATCATGATTTAACCCAACCAGTCTCCTTTAAAAAAGGGGATCGAATTGCCCAATTGGTAATTCAAAAGGTTGAGCATGCACAATTTGTTGAGGTAGAAAACTTGCCAGGATCTGAAAGATCAGCGGATGGATTTGGGTCAACAGGAAAATGAGTTATCAAGGCGAGGGTGCTGATAAAGATAAGGTTGTTAATGCCTTAGGTGGTAAAAAAGGATTAATTGATTCAGGGCTTCCTTCACTGGTTTTCTTGATTGTATTTAATTTATCTAATCAAAATATAAATACTGCTATCTATGCAGCGTTATCACTTTCAATCGTTTTAACCCTGCTTCGATTAATTAAACGGGAGACATTGCAACATGCTTTCTCTGGTTTAGTTGGTGTTGGAATTTGCGCCCTGATCTCTAGGCGCAGTGGAAATGCAGCTGATTTTTACCTACCTGGTCTATGGATAAATGCTGGGTATGCACTTTTGTACACAATCACAAACTTAATTAAGTGGCCATTATTAGGAGTTGTCCTAGGACCAATTTTGGGTGAAAATCTAATGTGGCGAAAAGATCCCGCTAGGTTACGTGCATATGTAAGAGCGGGCTGGCTATGGGTAGCTATGTTTACCGCACGGCTGGTAATTCAGTATCCACTTTACGCTAGCGGAAATGTCAACGCACTTGGTACTGCCAGATTAGTGATGGGATATCCACTATTTATTTTAACTGCATGGGGAACTTGGCAGATATTAAGAAAAACACCAACAACAAAGATTAGTTAAATAAAGCAAGCCTTTAATTGTTCTTCTGCTTTTGCAGAAGCCACAAAGATTAATTCATCACCTGCTGCAAATACATCATGATCCTTTGGTGTAATTACATGACCATCTCGGACAATTGCTGCGATGCTGGCATCTTCTGGTAGTTCAACCTCTCCAACAGTTTTACCGCAACAGGCGGCAGTATCTGGAAGTGTTATCTCAACTAAATTTGCCTCACCTTTTCGAATAGAAAAGAGACGGACCACATCACCGACACTTACTGCCTCTTCTACTAGTGCTGAGATAATTCGTGGCGTAGAAACTGCAACATCAACTCCCCATGATGAATCAAACATCCATTCATTTTTTGGATGATTAACTCGTGCTACAACTCTGGGAACTCCATATTCAGTTTTGCCCAGCAATGAGGCAACCAAATTAACTTTGTCATCACCGGTTGCAGCCACTAATACTTGGCAGCCATCTAATTTCGCCTGATCTAATGCAGCAATTTCACATGCATCAGCTAACAACCATTCGGCACTTGGGACAGAATCCATTTTTAGTGCCTTTGGGTCCTTATCAATTAAAAGAACTTGGTGACCATTTCCTAGTAGTTCGCGAGCAATCGCCCTACCAACATTTCCAGCACCTGCAATGGCAATTCTCATCAGGCACCTGCCGGAGATTTAGCTAATGTTTTTTCAACTAGTGAAACCTGCTTCTCGCTGATTAGTAGATGCACTAAATCACCTTCTTGCAAAACTGTATGCTCATTAGGTAAAACTGCTTCTCCCAATCTAGTAATAAATGCCACCCGTGCATCGGTATTTTTTTCAATTAACAAAACTGATTCGCCATACCAATCTTTATGCAGGCTAACTTCGACCAATTGCACCGTTCCAGTGGCATCACGCCATTCAGATTTAGCACCATCCGGAGTCAGCCGTCGCATAATTTGGTCTGTCGTCCAAAGCACCGTCGCTACCGTTGGAATTCCTAAGCGCTGGTAAATCTCTGCTCGGCCAGGATCATAAATTCGTGCAACAACATTTTTCACACCGAAAGTTTCTCGTGCGACTCTTGCTGCCAAAATATTTGAGTTATCACCATTTGAAACTGCAGCAAATGCATCAGCTTTTTCAATACCAGCCTCTAAAAGAGTGTCTCGGTCGAACCCTACGCCGGCCACGGTACGACCATTGAAGTTTGCCCCAAGGCGACGAAATGCTTCTCTATTTTGGTCTATTACCGCCACGGTATGGCCAGATTTTTCAAGATCAACCGCAAGGGTAGATCCGACTCGACCGCAACCCATTATTACTACGTGCACAAAGCACAACTTACACCCATAGGCTCCGCTCTATGGAATCAAACGCTCAGGAGCGGTTAAAAGTAGGTCAAGTTATCCAGGTCGAGATTGGTCCAGTAGCACATGGTGGACACTTTGTTGCAAGATATAACGGACAAGTTATTTTTGTTAGACATGGCATTACGAATGAAGTAGCAAATATAAAAATTACATCAGTAAGCTCCAAAATTGCTCACGCTGATCTTATTGAGGTAGTAAAAGCCAGCCCAGAACGTGTTGCACCACCGTGCCAATATGCTGGCAGTTGTGGTGGTTGCGATTTTCAACATATAGATCTTGCAGCACAGAGAAGATTTAAATCTGAGATTGTTAAAGAACAATTTTTAAGAATTGGGAAAATGGATCTAGTAGACCTTGGATTTGATCTGCAGGTAAAGGCTGTTGAGCCAGCTGATGGATTGCATTGGCGAACCCGGATGGATTTTGCAGTCTCAAGCCAAGGTCGAATTGGATTGTTTGGTGCCCGAAGTAATGAGGTTATAGAGATAAAAGATTGTTTAATTGCAGATGCGCGCATGAATGTAAGGGAATTAGCCACTAGAGAATGGAAATCAGATCCTCGGGTTGAAGTGGCAGTTTCTAGCACTAATGAGGTATCGATTACTAGATCTGGCCGAAGTATCAGTGGTCCAACTCAACTTGTTGAACAGGTAGGTCCTAACTCACTCAAAATTTCACCCTCTGCATTTTGGCAAAGTCATAAATCAGCCCCGATTGAATTAGTGAAGGCATCTTTACTTCAACTCCAAGCCAAACCAGGGGATCATGTTTTGGATCTTTACTCCGGAGTTGGATTATTTGCTGCAGCTTTGATTAAAGAGGTAGGTGAAAAAGGTTTTGTTACCTTGATTGAAAGTGATAAAACTGCAGTCGCAGATGCGAGAAGAATTTTTTCTGGCAAAGAGAATGTAAAGATTTTGCAAGGCTTAGTTGCGCAACAGCTTCCAGTTGTTAAAAAAGCAGATTTGATTTTATTAGATCCTCCTAGAACAGGCGCCGGAGAAGTGGCCATTCAACAAATGATTAAATTTAAACCACGCAAGATTGTTTATGTTGCTTGTGATCCTGCAGCTTTGGCACGAGATTCAAAAATATTGATAGATGCAGGTTATAAGTTGGATCACATTGAAGCCTTTGATCTTTTCCCAATGACCCAGCACATAGAGTGCGTGGCTGGATTTTCACCAGCAAAGAGATAGGATAAGTCTGAAGTTACACAGGAAAGAGGTGTGGGGCATTGAGTAAGAACTCATTTAAGTCCAAGACCACACTGGAAGTAGCTGGCAAAAGTTACGAAATTTTTGATATCACTGGATTTCCAGAGGCGAAAGACCTTCCATTTAGCTTAAAGATTTTGCTGGAGAACTTACTTCGCACCGAAGATGGCGCAAATATCACCGCTGAACAAATAAAGAAATTAGCCAATTGGGATCCATTTGTTGAGCCAGATACTGAAATTCAATTTACACCGGCACGAGTGATTATGCAGGACTTTACTGGCGTACCTTGTATTGTCGATCTGGCAACAATGCGAGAGGCAATTGCTGATTTGGGTGGTGATCCTTCTCGAGTAAATCCGCTTTCGCCTGCTGAGTTAGTAATTGATCACTCAGTTATTGCTGATTTATTTGGCACAAAAGATTCATTTGAAAAAAATGTTGATATTGAGTATCAAAGAAACAAAGAAAGATATCGCTTCTTAAGATGGGGCCAGAGCGCATTTGATGAGTTTAAAGTTGTGCCACCAGGCACTGGAATTGTCCACCAAGTAAATATTGAGTACTTAGCTCGGGTAGTTATGAATCGAAAAGTCGATGGAGTGCTAAGAGCCTATCCAGATACGGTTGTGGGAACTGATTCACACACCACCATGGTTAATGGCTTGGGAGTTCTAGGTTGGGGAGTTGGTGGCATAGAAGCCGAAGCAGCTTTACTGGGTCAGCCGGTTTCGATGTTGATTCCTAAAGTTGTTGGCTTCAAATTAAATGGAAAATTACCAATTGGTACTACCGCAACTGATTTGGTACTAACAATTACCCAGATGTTGAGAAAACATGGCGTGGTAGGAAAATTTGTAGAGTTCTATGGTCCTGGCGTATCGGCACTGCCGATGGCGAATCGGGCCACCATAGGCAATATGTCTCCAGAGTATGGCTCTACCTGTGCAATCTTTCCTATTGATGAAGAAACAATTAAATATTTAAAGCTCACCGGTCGACCTACTGAGCAATTAGAGTTAGTTGAGAAGTATGCAAAAGTTAATGGCCTTTGGCATGATCCAGCGGCATCACCTAGATACTCTGAAAAACTTGAATTAGATTTATCAACAGTTGTTCCTTCAATTGCCGGGCCTAAGCGACCACAAGATCGAATCTCCTTGACTGATGCAAAAATTTCTTATCAAGAAGTAGCTCCTTCCTACTTTAGTGATAAGACAAATAAAAATAAGATTGATGTACAAGTAAATGGAAAGGCAACGACTGTTTCAAATGGTGATGTTGTAATAGCATCGATCACCTCGTGCACTAATACATCAAATCCATCGGTTATGATCGGCGCTGCTCTATTAGCCAAAAAAGCAGTTGAAAAAGGCTTAAGTAGCAAACCCTGGGTAAAAACTACTTTGGCACCTGGATCAAAAGTGGTTACTGATTACTACGATCGCGCTGGTTTAACCCCATACATGGATAAGTTAGGTTTTAATCTAGTTGGATATGGCTGCGTTACCTGCATTGGAAACTCAGGCCCACTTCCGGTTGAGATTAGTAAAGCAATTAATGAAAATGATTTAGCAGTCTCTGCCGTTCTCTCTGGAAATCGCAACTTTGAAGGAAGAATCTCACCAGATGTAAAGATGAATTACCTAGCTTCACCACCTCTAGTTGTCGCTTATGCATTAACTGGCTCTATGAACCATGATTTCCAGAAAGATCCAATCGGAATGGGAAGTGACGGAAATCCGGTTTTTCTAAAAGATATATGGCCAACTACAGAGGAGATCGAGTCCGTTATTGCATCATCAATATCATCAGATATGTTTACTAAAGATTATGCCTCTGTATTTGAAGGGGATAAGAGATGGAAATCTCTGGATACTCCAACTGGCAATACCTTCGAATGGGATTTGAATTCAACATATGTAAGAAAGCCACCTTATTTTGAAGGCATGCCAAGGGATCCAGTTCCAGTAACTAACATATCTGGCGCGAGAGTCTTAGCAGTACTAGGAGATTCAGTTACCACCGATCACATCTCGCCGGCGGGAAATATAAAAGTTGACTCACCTGCTGGAAAATACTTAGCTGAACATGGAATTGAAAAGGCAGATTTTAATTCATATGGCTCACGTCGAGGTAACCATGAGGTAATGATTAGAGGTACCTTTGCAAATATTCGTCTGAAGAATCTACTGCTAAATGGTGTAGAGGGTGGCTTTACTAAAAACTTTTTAGCAAATGGTGAGCAAACCACAATTTATGAAGCTTCTACCGCATACATAGCTGCCGGAGTTCCATTAGTAATTTTGGCAGGCAAAGAGTACGGCTCTGGCTCATCTAGAGACTGGGCTGCAAAGGGCACAGCATTGTTAGGTGTTCGAGCTGTGATTGCAGAATCTTTTGAAAGAATTCATAGATCAAATCTGATTGGCATGGGAGTATTGCCCCTGCAATTCCTTGAAGGACAAAATGCTGCATCACTTGGTCTTGATGGAAGTGAAGTTTTCTCAATCACCGGAGTAGATAAGCTAAATGATGGCGTAACACCAAAGGAGGTAGAGGTAGTCGCCGGCGATAAGAAATTTAAGGCGAAACTTAGAATAGATACGCCAGGTGAGGCGGATTACTACCGCCACGGTGGAATCATGCAGTATGTGTTACGTTCATTACTAGTCAAGTAAATCGCATTCCCTCTAACTTCCCTTTAAACTATGAACATGCTGAGCCAAATTAACTCTCCAGCGGATGTTAAGCGACTAAATCAGGATGAAGTCGCTCAATTGGCCAGCGAAATAAGAGGTTTCTTAATTGAACAGGTTTCAAAATCTGGGGGACACTTAGGACCAAATTTAGGTGTAGTCGAGTTAACAATTGCTATTCATCGAACTTTTGATTCACCAAAAGATGTGGTGGTATTTGATACTGGCCATCAAAGTTATGTACACAAATTATTAACTGGAAGAATGGCCGGTTTTGATAAATTACGGCAACGCGGTGGCTTAGCAGGTTATCCAAATCGCAGTGAAAGTGAACATGATGTAGTGGAAAACTCTCATGCTTCAACAGCACTTTCTTGGAGTGATGGTATCGCCAAAGGATTTTCGCTAACTGATCAAAAGGATCGGGTAGTTGTTTGTGTAGTTGGTGATGGCGCATTAACTGGTGGCATGAGCTGGGAGGCATTAAACAACATCTCAACTAGTAAAAATGAGAGATTAGTAATTATTGTTAACGATAATGAACGCTCCTACTCACCAACCATTGGTGGATTAGCTACCTATCTTTCAACACTCAGAGCAACCAGCGGTTATGAGAAGTTTCTAGATTGGGGCAAGGGAGTATTAGAGAGAACCCCAGTAGTTGGCCATCCAATTTATGAGACATTGCATGGGGTTAAAAAGGGCATTAAAGATATTGTTGCTCCGCAAGGCATGTTTGAAGATTTAGGTTTGAAGTATTTAGGACCAATAGATGGGCATGACGTAGTGGCAATGGAGAAAAGTTTAAAAATTGCCAAGGATTTTGGACAGCCAGTATTAGTTCATGTCATCACTGAAAAGGGGCGGGGACATGCACCCGCCATAAATGATGAAGCAGAGAAATTTCATGCCGTTGGAGTGGTTGATGCCGAAACCGGTCAACCATTAAGCAAAAGTGGAAAGAGTTGGACAAGTGTATTTTCTGATGAGCTAGTAAAAATCGGTGCTGAAAGAAATGATGTAGTTGCAATTACTGCAGCAATGATGGGGCCAACTGGATTGGATAAGTTTGAAAAAGCTTATCCAGATCGCACCTTTGATGTTGGTATTGCTGAACAACATGCCACAACTGCTGCTGCTGGAATGGCATTTGCTGGATTACACCCGGTAGTTGCGGTTTATTCAACCTTTTTAAATCGTGCCTTTGATCAATTATTGCTTGATGTTGCACTCCATAAAGCTGGAGTGACATTTGTGCTAGATAGGGCAGGTGTTACTGGCGATGATGGACCATCACATAATGGCATGTGGGATCTTGCTTTAACTGGCATTGTTCCAACTTTGCATGTAGCAGCCCCACGAGATGGTGAGCGACTTAAAGAGACTTTGCGTGAAGCATTAGATATCTCAGATGCACCATCTTTGATCCGATTTCCAAAGGGTGTTATAAATCCAGATATTCCAGCATTTGAGCGTCGGGATGGAATTGATGTTTTGTATCGCGGCGAGAGTGCAGATGTTTTACTGATTAGCATCGGCGCCTTTGCAGCAATTGCTGTTGAGTCTGCTGCTCAGGCCTACCGTGAAGGTGTTGGTGTTACTGTCATAGATCCAAGATGGGTGAAACCACTTCCAAAAGCTTTGATAACAATGGCGCAGCGATACAAAAAAGTAGTTGTGTTAGAGGATGGTATTAAGCATGGTGGTATTGCCAGCACAATCTCTGAATTATTTAGAGATGAGCAGTTAAATATTCCTGTTCACTCAATTGGATTGCCTCTTTCATTCATAGAGCATGCCAAGCGCGCACAGATTCTTGAAGATCTGGGCATAACTGTTCAAAACATTACGAGATCACTGGTTTCTTGGAATAGCAGTCAAATCGCAGTTGATACTAAGGAAGAGATGCCACGCCCTTTGGATGAAAGCGAACGCCGCAAACCGCTTCGCTAATTCCTTCTCGATCTAGATAAGGCAAGATGCCTCCTAAGTGCATCGGCCAACCAGAACCAAGTAGCATGCAAATATCAATCTCCTGTGGAGTTGCAACCACACCTTCATCAAGCATCATCTTTGCCTCAGTTGCTAACGCCTCCAGCGCCCGCTTTCTTACCTGCTCTGCCGTAGATGGTTTGTTGCCTTTTTCCAGTGCTGCTAATGCAGCTGGATTTACAGTATTTACACCATTTGCATCTTTAACATAGAAAGTTTTTACACCCTCTTTAACAAATCGTTGCATGGTTGGTGAAACTTTGTAACGTGGGCCGAGATTTTTATTTAGGGTCTCAGATACATGTAATGCCACACCTGGCCCTACTAACCCAAGTAATTCAAGTGATGACATTGGGAAGCCAAGTGGTGCCATAGCAGCATCTGCAACTTCATATGGCGTTCCCTCATCAATTGCATCAGTAACCTCACCCATAAATCTTGTTAATAAGCGGTTAACCACAAACGCCGGTGCATCTTTTACAATCACCATAGTTTTCTTTAACTCCTTACCGACATTAATTGCGGTAGCAGTTGTTGCATCATCAGTTTTAGTGGTTCGAGCCACCTCAAGGAGAGGCATTACTGCAACTGGATTAAAGAAGTGGAATCCAACAACTCGCTCTGGATTTTTTAAACCTTCACTCATCGCCTCAACTGAAAGTGAAGAGGTATTGGTCGCTAAAATACACTCAGGAGTGATGATCTGCTCTAACTCCTTGAAAAGTTTTTGCTTTAATGCCAATTCTTCAAAAATGGCTTCGATTATGAAATCACAGTTAGCAAATACTTTTTTATCAACGGAGCCTGAAATATTTGAAAGTAATCGGGAGGCTGCCTCGGTACTTAGTCGCTTCTTGTCGACTAGCTTTTGAATCTCAGATTTTATCCAGGTCAAACCTTTATCCACCCGCTCCTGATCAATATCAGTAATAACGACCGGCACTTTTAAATTTCTAAGCATTAAGAGTGCAAGCTGGGAGGCCATCAAACCAGCACCGACTACACCAACCTTAGTGACTTTACGTGCCAGGGCAGGTTTAGGTGCTCCTTCAACTTTTTTACGCTTTTTTTGAATCAAATTAAAGGAGTACAAAGAAGCACGCAATGAATCACTCATGACTAGATCAGCTAAAACCTTGGTTTCAGCTGCAAAGCCATCCCTTACTGAATTACTTTGAGCGGCTTTGATTAATTCCAACGCTGCTAATGGAGACGGTATTTGAGCCCCACTATATTTCTTAGCCACCGCTGCCTTTCCAGTTGCGATAGCTTTTTCAAATCCAGCGGTGTCTTTACTGAAGTCTTTTCGCTCTATTTTGGTTTTACCACTTAATACATTTGCAGCAAACTTCACTGAGTTCTCCAGGAAATCAGATGGTTCAAATACCGCATCAACCACGCCAAGTGAGAGCGCGTCCTTTGACTTCATCATTGTGTTGTTATTTAGAGCATTGACAATAATTACTTGAACGGCATTTTCTGGTCCAACTAGTTTTGGTAACAGCGTTGCCCCGCCCCACCCTGGGACTAACCCTAGGAAGCATTCTGGTAAGCCAGTAAATGCAGTTGATGCCAAGGTGCGATAGTGACAATTAAGACCTACCTCTAAGCCACCACCAAGTGCTAAACCGTTAATAAATGCAAAGGTTGGCTTTTTGCTCTCATAAAGCTTAATAAAAACATCATGGCCTAGATCACCAATTGCAATAGCTTGTGATTTATCCTTTAAAAAACTCATAGCTGACAGGTCAGCACCAGCGGCAAATATAAATGGCTTGCCAGTTACAGCAATAGCTACTGCATCTGATTTTTGCGCTTCATCAATTGCATTGGATAGCGCAGCAAGGGATGCTGGACCAAATGTATTTGGACGATTGTGGTCTGCACCGTTGTCTAGGGTAATTAAAGCTAAATTACCGGTATGGCCAAATGGTGTGAGTGAAACCATTTGTAAAATAGCATTTGTAACAACCTCATCAGGTGCTCCTGCTAAAACCTCAGACATTATTTACTTCCTTTGAAATTCGGGTTCTCCCAAATAATGGTGCCGCCCATGCCTAAACCAATACACATAGTTGTAATTCCATACCGCACATCAGGATTCTCCTTGAATCCATTAGCTAAATTAAGGATTAACCGAACTCCAGATGAAGCAAGTGGATGGCCAACTGCAATAGCTCCACCATAGATATTTACTCGCTTATCATCATCGGCAATTCCAAAGTGATCTAAAAATGCAAGCACTTGAATTGCAAAAGCTTCATTAACCTCAAACAAACCAATATCAGATATATCTAAACCTGCTTTTTTAAGCGCCTTAATAGTGCTTGGCACCGGTCCATAACCCATGATTTCAGGTTCAACACCAGCGAAGGCAAAGGAGACCATCTTTGCTTTGACCGGCAGATTTAACTCTTTTGCTTTTGATTCGGAGGCCAAAATTGCTGCGGTTGCACCATCATTTAATCCTGCAGCATTTCCAGCTGTTACTCGACCGGCTGGCCTAAAGGGAGTTTTCAGAGCAGATAAGGCCTCTAATGTAGTTTGCGGTCTAGGTGGCTCATCAACTGTTGCTATGCCCCAACCAAGTTCAACATTTCTAGTTGCAACTGGAATTAAATCTGGCTGAATTTTATTTGCAGCATATGCTGCCGCAGTTTTTTGTTGAGAAGCTAATGCATACTTGTCGGCTCGTTCTTTTGTCAGATGTGGAAACTTGTCATGCAACCTTTCTGCAGTGGCACCCATTTGTAATGCATCGGTATCAACAATCTTTTCAGCTAAATAGCGTGGGTTTGGATCCATACCATCGCCCATTGGATGATTACCCATATGTTCAACACCGCCAGCAATAGCTAAATCATAAGAGCCCATATTTATGCCACCAGCGATTGTGGTAACTGCAGTTAATGCCCCAGCACACCATCTATCAATTGAGTAACCTGGAACCGTATTTGGAATACCGGCCAAAATTGAAACAGATCTACCAATATTCATTCCTTGATCACCAGTTTGGGTGGCAGCAGCAATTGCGACATCATCAATTTGATCAAGCGGTAGATTTGGATTTCGCTCTAATAAGCCACGAATGCAACGCACCATAATGTCATCGGCTCTCGTTTGAGCATAAAGGGATCCGGCTTTGCCAAATGGGGTTCGCACCGCATCTACTAAGACCACATTTGTTTTGGCTGTTGCAGTTTTGCTCATATCAACCCCTTGCTATCGATCTACCGTTAGGAGAGTAGGTTACTCGCCAGTAGTGAAATTGGATAGTGAGGACTGGCAGTGGTTTTAGGCGATCTCCTCCGGTGAATTTTGACTCTCAGTTTCAACTTGATCAGGAATTACCAACGGCTCAGTTGCTCCAAGATTGGCTGCGACTAAGTGAGCAACTTGTTCAACCTGCCAAGGTCTGGCACCTAAACGCTCCAACTCAGTATTTACAAAATCTTCATACTCACTTGGAACAAGTGGTGGCTCCTGCCAGCAGATACGCTTAATAATCTCTGGCGTAATTAAATTCTCAGTTGGGATTTGCAGTTGCGCAGATAACTCCAACAGAGCTGCTCGAACATGGGTTAATCGAGCATAACCGATTGGATTTTTCTCTTTCCAGATTTTCAATGGTGGCAGATTTGCAGATGCCACCCTTAACTCAGGTTGCTCGGCGATTGGTGTCTGAAGAGAGGTGGTCAATACCTTCAACCAGCGGTTAAATGGCGGGGCCTCTAATCTAGTTCGCCAGCCAATTACCTTTGCCACATCCTCTAATGTCTCTGGACGTTTAGTTGCTAACTCAACAATCGCTTCATCATTTAGTACTCGACCAGGCGCAAGATCCATCTGGCGTGCTAACTCATCCCGACTAATCCATAAATCTTTAACAATTGTCAGAGTTAGACGATCTCGCACCTTATGCATTCCTGAGGTTCTGCGCCATCGATCAGATTTAGGAGTATCTGTGAACTCATAATCTTGGTAGTTATTTAAAATAGCGGCAAAATCCTGAAGTGCCCAGTTGATTTTGTTCTGATCGATGAGCATCTGTTCAACCTTGTCTCTAATCTCAAGCAAGATATCTACATCAAGTGCGGCATAAGTAATCCATTCCGGGCGTAGTGGTCGGATCGACCAATCAACTGCTGAGTGTTCCTTTGCTAATTGCAACTCAAGCAAGCTCTCAGCTAGCGCTCCTAACCCAACCTTTGGACAGCCAGCAATTCTTGCCCCTAATTCAGTATCAAAGAGAAGTTTGGGTGAGAGTCCAAGCTCGATTAAGCAAGGTAAGTCCTGGGTGCTGGCATGAATCACCCATTCAACATTTGCAAAGTGATCATTAAATCTCTGCCAAAGTTTTGATCCTTTAAGTGGAATTGGATCAATTAAATGCAGCCCACCATCCTTACGAAATATTTGGATCAAGTAAGCCCGTTGACTGTAGCGGTAACCAGAGGCACGCTCGGCATCAATTGCAATTGGGCCAGCACCAGCTAATAAAGATTTAATTACCTTCTCAAAACTGCTTTCATCGGCAGAAATTTCAGGGGTGCCAGCACGCGGGGATAAAAGTGGTGTCAACATTACTTAGGTAATTCTAGTTGTTGCGAGCAATTGAGCTAACTCCATGTGGAATTGGCTCAAGTCCTGCGCTGATTGCCAACAACTCTAACCAGGCATTTACATGCTCAGCTAAATTTTCTTCACCAGTTGGCGTCCAAGATGCGCGAACTTCAATTTCAGAGTCCTCATCTCGTTCTACTAATTCACCAAAGGAGGCGCTAGCAACTCTAGTTACCGTGCCACTTGGATTGATAAATTCACAGCCATGTTTTTTTAATGATTCCAATAACCAAGCCCAGCCAATCTCTGGTAACAATGGATCTGCTGCCATCTCTAAATCAATTGCAGCTCTTGCAAATGTTACGCACCGCCATTGACCGCCCCAGCCTTCTTGGCCGGCAGGATCATGAAGCAAAACAAATCTACCGGTAGCGGCATCCTCTAAAACATCAGCAGTCATTGCTAATGCGTAAGGTGCAAGTTTTTGTGGCGCAGGTACTGACTCAAGCAAAATCTCACCTCTTGGCTTTAAAGCCAATATCGGTTGAATAAGTTGATCAAATGTTTTGCTCACTACCTAAGGATAAATTGCTAATCCAATAAGTATGAGCAGGCACGAGCAAACCCAGACAGATATGCGCTAATGCAACCTAGTAGGCTCCACCGGTGGCCTCTCTACTAGCACTTCTCTCCTCAATTCTTTGGGGTGGAGCTGATTTCTTAGGTGGAAAATTATCCAAGCGATACCAAGCAATTGCAGTGACAGCAGTTTCACAAGCAATTGGATTAGCAATTGGTATTTTGATTGTTTTGATTAGCTCATCTTGGTTTCGACCAACACTATCTTGGGATAATTACTTTCTATCTGGGGTCTGCGCTGGATTACTTGGATTTATTGGCTTAGTTGCCTTTTACTCAGGGTTAGCAACTGGGCGAATGGGTGTTGTTGCACCGATTAGCGCATTGAGTGTAATTATTCCGTTGACTATTGCATTTATTAATGGTGAGAAACCAAATACCGGGCAGATGGTTGGGATGGGCATTGCTTTAACCGGTGCTTTCTTTGCAAGTGGGCCTGAGATAAAAGGTGGTTTCACTATCAAACCAATTGTATTTGCAGTAATAGCTGCACTTGGCTTTGGTGGTGCGGTGACATTTATCGCAAAGGGTTCAGAGAGCAGTGCGATTATGACCATGACCACAATGCGTTTTGCAACCTTCACTGTGGCACTTTTGTTGTTCGCTAGGTATCGAACAATCGGGGGATTTACTAGAAAAGATTTACCAATTTTGATTGTGATAGGTGGCGCAGACTTTATTGCAAATTTATTGTTAGGAGTAGCAACAACTAAGGGGCTTGTCTCTCTGGCAGTGGTTTTAGGTTCGCTATACCCAATTGTTACCGCCTTACTCGCATTCAAACTGCTGCATGAGCGCTTACATAAAGTTCAATACCTTGGGATTGCCTTTGCAATTACTGGTGTTGCGGTAATCTCACTTAGCTAACCTTTTGTAGTAAGTAAATTGGCAAGGTTGGATCTCCTCGCTACTAATCAACTCAAAGTTATCTGTTAAATCAGAGATTGCGATTGGGTTTTCACCAATGGCTTGCAGATTGATGGTTAGGTATAAATGATCAACCAATCCTTGTTTTATCATTTGTAGCAAAAGATTTGGCCCTGCCTCAATTAGAAGATTAATTGGGGATCTTTCGGCAGGATTAAAATTTGCAGAAATTTCTTCAATTATCTGTGAAGGTGTTAAAGCAAATTGTTTTGCTAACTGATTTTTAGGTTGCAACCTAACCTTTGAATGAGTGAGGATATAAAGTGGAATGGGGGTGCGCTTATAAGGCTCTCGCCGTGCGGTATTGCCGCCAATTAAAATCAGATCACTCTTGGCCCGCAGCGCCTTAAAGCGGTTGCGATCCTCATCGGTAGATAGGCCAATTGAGGAGCCTGATTTGGTGGTGGAGCCATCCTTACCCACGATTAGGTTGGCGGTAGTGATCACTTCTCGCATAGTGCTTAAGGTTACCCAGTGTCAGTGGCTGCATCTAACCTTTAGCAATGATCATCGATTGTGATAGTTGTGTAATGCGCGATATCGCTTGTGGCGATTGTGTTGTGTCAGTGCTACTGCAAATTACCCCTGCTACTGATAAAAAAGCTGAGTTGAGTGCGTCTCATGAGGCTGCCATAAATAATCTTGCCTTGGTGGGCTTAGTTCCACCCTTGAGATTTACTCCTACTAATAAGAGCGATCGGGGGAGGAAAAAAACAGGGTAAATGGGTGGTAAATCTCATTAATTTTAGGTAATTCTCAGCCGAGCACGCTGGGGATGGGTTGAGTTTGGCCGCTTTAGGCGGTTAGCCTTTCGGAATGCGTTACTACTTGCGTTCAGTTTTTGCCTTGGTAATCGCCTCTGGCCTACTTTTTCCAATCTCAGCAAATGCTGCGCCTAATTTGATTGAGGTGCAGGGCCGGGTTCGAGATCTGCAAGAGCAAGCCACTACTGCAGCTGAAGGTGCCCAAGAGGCAAAGGTGCAGCTAGCAAAGTTAAAGAAAACCCTAGATTCAGTACAGCAACAGGCAAGTCAACAGGGTGCCTCAGTCACCGCACTTAATAAATCTATCGGCGCAATTGCAAATGAACGTTATAAATCTGGACCGCTTAGTCAATCACTTGAGTTGTTGTTCTCTACCGATCCAAGCCTCTATCTATCTGCAGCTGGATCCCTAGAGGCGGTAACTAGACAAAAGACTGAGGATTTAAAGAAATTCTCGGTGGCAACACAACGATTAAATGCCACTTCATTGACTGTGGCAGATAAATTAGCAATGGTAAAAGCTGCCGAAGCAAAATTTACAAGGCAATTAGCCTTAGCTAATTCAAAGTTAAAGGAGGCTGAGGCACTTCTTGCTAAGTTAACTGCAGCTGAGCGAGAGCGGCTTGCTAAGTTAACTGAGGATGAAGAGGATGCTGATCAAAAGCAATCATTAAGTGATGCTGGTAAGTACTCGGGTGTTTCTGGTCGAGGTGGAGTTGCAATCAAATATGCGCTCGCACAGATTGGTGATAAGTATGTCTTTGGCGCCGATGGGCTTACCTATTGGGATTGCTCTGGTCTGACTATGCGAGCATTTGCAGCAGCCGGTGTTTCACTGCCTCACTCCTCTAGGGCGCAATATCGATATGGCAAACCGGTTGCAAAAAATGATTTACAACCAGGTGACCTAGTCTTTTTTGGTAAGCCAATTTCACATGTTGCTATTTACCTTGGACCAGATCGAATGTTGCATGCACCTAGATCAGGAAGTCGGGTAAAAATTGCAAATATGAATATGGGAAAGAAACCGTATATTGGAGCACGCCGTCTCTAATCAACAAAAGGTACTGCTAGTCACCAATGACTTAGGGCCTAGGGCTGGTGGCATAGAGACATTTGTACTTGGTTTAATTGAAGGATTACCTAAAAATTCCTTGATTGTTTACACATCTACCCAACAAGGCTATAAAGAGTTTGATAAACAGCTACTTGATAAATTTGGCGCTGTAGTAATAAGAGATCGAGCAAAAATTTTATTGCCAACCCCACGAATTACTCGCCGAGCAGTAAAAATTCTTAAGCAAAGTGGCGCTAAAAATCTCTGGTTTGGCGCAGCAGCACCACTTGGATTAATGGCTGGCACACTTCGAGCAGCAGGTGCCACCAATATTTTGGCGCTATCACATGGCCATGAGGTGTGGTGGGCCAAGATCCCACCTCTAAAAAGCTTGCTAAAGAAGATAGTTAAAGATGTTGATCATCTAGGTTATTTAGGTGATTTTACCAAGAGTGAAATTATCAAAGTAAGTGATCAACCAGAAAAGTTTGTGCAGATTGCCCCTGGCATAGATACAAATCACTTCACGCCTAAACCACCAAGAAGTGATTTGATTCAAAGGTATCAATTAGATGGCCGGCGGGTTATTGTCTCGGTTGGACGATTGGTTCATCGAAAAGGGCAAGATCAGTTAATCAAAGCGATGCCCAAAATATTAGAAAAATTTCCAGATGCTATTTTGTTATTAGTTGGTGAAGGACCAATAAAACAGATGCTATTTAATTCGGCCAAACAGTTAGGTGTGTTAACAAAGGTTCATTTTGCCGGAAGGGTTTCTCATCATGAACTGCCAGATTACATATGTCTTGGTGAAATCTTTGCCATGCCGGTTCGATCAAGATTTTCTGGATTAGAGGTTGAAGGACTTGGCATTGTCTATCTAGAAGCTAGTGCCTGCGGATTGCCGGTGGTGGTGGGAAACTCAGGGGGAGCAGTAGATGCAGTGCTAGATAAAGTCACTGGAGTTTTAGTTGATGGCAGCAATTCTGATGAGATCGCTGAAAAAATTTGTGAATTACTTGAAAATCCACAGGCAGCAAAGCAGATGGGTCAAGCCGGCAGAGGATGGGTGATTGATAAGTGGCAGCTAAGTAGTTGGTCAAAAGAGTTTAATCACCTACTACTTCGTGATTAAATTATTTTCTATCCCAATTGCAACAGCTTGAGCCCGATTTGTTGCTCCTAGTTTTCGATAAATATTAGCCAAATGAGTTTTGATTGTGGCTTCAGTTAAAAAAAGTACCGCACCTATCGCATTTGCTGTAGCTCCAGATGGTAAAAGCGAGAGAATCTCTAACTCTCTAGGAGTTAATTCAAAATTCTTACTTTCTTTAGTTTGATTAATCTGACCCGCCTTCAAAAAAGAATCTACACCTGCGGCCACACTTTGAATGACATCAAGGAGGCTTTCGGTAGGGGCTGACTTAGTAACAAATGCGCAAGCACCTGCTGCTTTGGCCAATTCAAGAGTTTGATTGTCATCATGCATTGTTAATACAACAAATTTACTTGCACTACCATCCTTTTTTGCTTGCTTGATTAAATCAATCCCGCTGCCGCCACCCAGATTAATATCAACTAAAGTAATTTCAGGTTTATAGGTGTTTAACATTGCAAGCCCTTGGCGCACACTTGATGCTTCAGCAACAACCTCAAGATTTTTTTGTGCAAGGGCAGATGCCACACCGGATCTGATTAGGGCGTGGTCATCAACTAAAAGTACTTTCATATCAAAAAGCAATTTTTACCAAGGTGCCAGCAGAGGTTGAGTCTATTTTCATCTTTGCACCAATTAAAGCAAGTCGCTCAGAGACTCCAGTCATTCCAAAGGAGTTGTTCTTATCCGATACACCTCCTGCACCATCATCTGAGATCGTAATCTCTGATGGCATCAATAAAATTTTGATCACATTGCATTTGGAGTGACGTTTTGCATTTATCACCAACTCACGAATGACTCGAAGCAATTCAAATTGATTTGCAGGATCGATAGAGGTTTCACCACTTACTTCATGGGTTATGGATGAGTCGCTTAACAGAGCCTGAATTTGTTCTGATACCTGTTGATAAAAACTTTTGCGATTTTCACTTCTTAATGCGTATATTTCATCTCTTACCTGATTGATAATTGCTGAAAGCGATAGGCGAAGTTCACGGAGCGTGGATCGATTCTTACTATCTAAATTATCATCACCAATTACCGAATCAAGTCGATAACCAAATGCAGCGAGTTCTTGAGCCAAACCATCATGAAGCTCTCGAGCAAGTCGAGTTCGTTCTGAATTAGGCGAAGAGTTCATCAATCTCGCGAGCAAATTGCTGCGAAACTACATGTCGCTTCACGGATAACTTGGCAGTTAATTGACCGCCAGGGATTGTGAAGTCGACCGGTAAAATTGTGAACTTTCTAATTGATTCAGCTCTACTTACTGCTTTATTGGTTTCATCAACTGCAGTTTGAATAACAGCTTGCAAGGTTGGATCCTTAGCTAAATCAGCAATCGAGGCACCCTCTTTTTTATTTGCAACCGCCCATGGCTTAATTGCATCTGGATCAATAGTGATCAAAGCTGCAATAAATGGTTTGTTGTCGCCAACCACCATGCATTGGCTAATAAGTGGATGTGAACGCAATCTGTCTTCTAATACGGCAGGTGCGACATTCTTACCACCTGCTGTCACAATCAACTCCTTCTTACGGCCAACAATTGATAGATATCCCTCATCGTCGATCTTTCCTAGATCTCCTGATTTAAAGTATCCATCTGAGGTAAATACCTCTTTGTTAGCGGCATCATTTTGCCAATAACCTTGCATAACAATTGGACCCTTTATCAAAACCTCGCCATCTTCGGCGATCTTGATAGTAGTTCCAGGAATTGGCTTGCCAACTGATCCGACTTTGTGTGACTTTGTTAAGTTCAAAGTTGCACCAGCTGTGGTTTCAGTTAAACCATAACCCTCTAATACACGGATGCCAGCGCCACGATAGAAGTGGCCAAGGCGCTCACCAAGTGGTGCACCGCCTGAAATTGCCGCCTCTACTCGTCCGCCCAGACCAGTGCGGATCTTTACATAAACCAATTTATCAAATAACCCGTGTTGTAATTTTAGAAGAGGTGAAATCTTCTTAGTATCAAGTGCCTTGCTATATGCAATTGCAACCTCAGCAGCTTTATGGAAAATCTTTCCCTTTCCAGCTGCTTGTGCCTTTGCCTCAGCACCGTTGTAAACCTTTTCAAATATACGTGGCACTGCCAAAACGAAGGTTGGCTTAAATGATGCTAAATCTGTTGGTAATTTAGTTAGATCACTGCAATGGGCAAGATGTAATCCGGCAGTGATTGAACCAATTTGAACCATACGACCAAATACGTGAGCTACTGGTAAAAATAGAAGTGTTGAACCACCAGGTTTTAGGAATAGATCACTTGCACCATTTACAACATTTCCACACTCAGATAAGAAGTTTCCATGTGTTAATTGCACACCTTTTGGCTTACCTGTTGTACCTGATGTGTAAATTAATGTGGCAAGAGTTTCCGGCTTTAACTTCTCTCGACGCTTTGTAATTTCATCATCACTAACATTTTTTCCTTCATGAGTTAAGGTAGCTAGTGCGTTATAGGTAATATTCCAAACATGCTTACATGTAGAAGGTAGAACTGGTTGAACCAACTCTGCCAACGCAGGTGTTTCAACAATAATTGCAACAGCAGCGGAGTCAGTCAATATCCACTCCACCTGCTCAGCGCTAGAGGTTTCATAAATTGGAACTGGAACTGCTCCGGCATACCAAATGGCAAAATCTAAAACAGTCCATTCATAACGAGTCTTTGCCATGATCGCAACGCGATCGCCAAATGAGATGCCAGATGCAATTAAGCCCTTGGCAACTGCTTTGATTTCCTCTTCATACTCCTTGGCGGTAACTGCTTGCCATCCATCACCAAGTGGGCGAGAGACGATTACCCGCTCAGGCTCAAAGTGAGCTCTTTCTGAAATTAGATTTGTTAAATTACCCGCAACTGGGGCTGGAATTAATGCTGGAATAGTTATCTCGTTCATAGCCCCACGCTACTGGCTCGCAGATATTTGCGCTAGAACCAAGCCAGAACTCTCAGGAAGAGGGCTAAAAGGGGTTGCTACTTCAGGGTAACCTAGCGCTATGTCTAATCCAACTACCTCAACCATAACAATTGCAGCCTCCGCAGATGATGTGCGGGCTGTTTTATTTGATATTGCAAACTTTCCAACCTGGTCCACATCATTTAAGGCTGTCACCGTTCTATCCTCAAATGGCGATGGTCGGGCCACTCAGGCAAAGTTCACCGTCGATGCTGGTGCATTGAAAGATAAGCCGACCTTAAATTTTGATTGGTCTGGCTATCCAGATCGAGTGGATTACTCACTTGAGGATGCTGATCTTTTAACAGATATGAGTGGTGCTTACATCGTTAAAGACAATGGTGATGAAACTGAGGTCACCTTTGAATTAACAGTTGCACTTTCCATGCCAGTGCCAGAGATGATGCGCACAAAGGCTGAGAAAGCAACTATTGATTTAACCTTGAAACAGTTAAAGGAAAAACTGGAAAATTAATTGAGCATCAATATTCCAAATTCAGCTTTAACAATTGGCATTGATATTGGTGGCACCAAGGTCTTAGGTGGGGTAGTAGATAGCAGCGGACGGATAATTGACTCGGCTAGGCGACCCACACCAGTAACTGGTGGCCAAGAGTTGATTGCCACAATTATCGATTTAATAAAAGAGTTTCAAGCCAAACATCAAATTGCTGGAATTGGAATAAGTGTTGCTGCATTAATCTCTAAAGATCAGGGCACAATTGTTGGCGCTCCTAATATTGCAAATTTAAGTAAATTAAACTTTGTTGCTGAGTTAAAGAAAGTTTTCAATCTGCCGGTAATCGCCGAGAATGATGCAAATGCTGCGATGTGGGCGGAGTACAAATTTGGTAATGCCCAGGGTTTAAATCCAGTAATTTTCTTCATAATTGGAACTGGCATGGGCGGCGGCCTGGTAGTGGATGGAAAATTATTTCGGGGCGCAAATGGAATTGGCGCAGAGTTTGGCCACATGATTGTGCAACCAAATGGTTTGCAATGTGGTTGCGGTGCGTTTGGCTGTATCGAGCAGTATGCCTCTGGGAGTGCATTAATGCGCTATGCCAAAGAGGCGATAGCTGCAGACCCAACTCAGGGTAAAGAGTTATTGGCGTTGTGTGGGGGTAATTTGGCAGATCTAACTGGGTCGATTTTGACGCAGGCTGCTAAAGATGGAAATCAATTAGCGATATCAGCATTTAATAAACAAGCTGATTGGTTAGGAAGTGCCTGTGCCTCTTACACACTGTTACTTGATCCGCAGGCGATTGTGGTTGGCGGCGGAGTAGTTGAGGCTGGTGAATTATTCTTAACCCCAGTTAGAAGTGCGATGGAAAAGTACATGCCATTTGCTGGCACACATTTGTTACCAAAAATCATTGCAGCCAGACATGGAAATGATGCTGGCTTAATTGGAGCTGCAGATTTAGTTAGAGGCTAGCCCCATCTTCAAAATCATCCTCTTTTCGAGCGGTTCGCCAAATAATTATTGCAACAGAGGATAGAAAACCAAGCACAGCGGGCCACACGCCAATAAATTCAAAATCAGTGAACCAGTAAAGCAGCAGATAGGCACCAGATCCTAAAAAAGTAACAACCGAGGTTCGTTGCATCTGATCTAGTTTGATTTTGCCTGGATTAGGCGGAATAAATCTGTTTGATTGATCGATTCGATCTAGCTCATCTAAATAGGTAGTGGGTGAGGATTGATCCAAGGAAAGACCTGAGACTATTGATTCAAACTCAGCATCGACTAAATCATTTTCATTAAAATCAGAGCCACGTTTTACTGCGCCAGATAAAACATCTTCGATAAATATCTTGCTTTCAATGTTTAACTGTTGCGCATCAAAATCAAGTGCAACATTGTGATATGAGTTTTCAAAAGCTACCTCTCGGATATCTACTGAAAATACATTATCAATTACCGTCATTGAATTCTCTGGATCAACCGCATTATCATTTACCGAATAAGCCACCATAATTGGCAGATCAATTAGGTAAAGATCACGGTGTACTAATTTCCATAGTTGACGAAGTGAATCAAGCGCCTTGAGCGGAGTTCTTTTATAGGAGTGGTGTGGCGGATTTGGCGCGGCTACATCGGTTGGTCCTTTACCGACTGAACCTATTAAATACTTTAATACTGGTACAAATTTCATAAACCATCTTTTATCGTGAATTGATGGATTTAGAACAATTAAGCCCTCGACCTCGGAGCCTCTGATCTGGCAAAGTCTTAAAGCCAACGTGGCACCCATCGAAAAACCAGCGATAAATACTCGATCACAACTTTGCTTTAATTGCAGAAAAGAATTTTCAACCTCTTCATACCAATGTTGCCAAGTTGTCTTATTCATATGCTGCCAAGTTGTGCCATGCCCAGGAAGAAGTGGTGCAGCAACTGTGTAGCCGGCGCTATGTAAAAACTTTGCCCAAGGTGCAATGCTGATTGGAGTACTGGTGAAACCATGGATAACCAGAACTCCAATTTTTCCACCCGGAAGGGTAAATCCAGCTGAGTTTGGAATGGAATTCACGCTCGAATGGTGTCATAGATTGGCTTAGCCACTAAATTATCCCTATGCCATACAAGCTCTTAAAGTCATTTTTGATCCCACTTTTGATGTTTATATTTCGTCCTAAGGTAACTGGATTAAGACATGTACCAAGTTCAGGCCCGGTGATTATTGCCTCCAATCATCTTTCCTTTAGTGACTCAATATTTATGCCGTTGGTTGTGCCGCGAAATGTCACCTTCTTGGCAAAGAGTGAGTACTTCACCTCACCTGGCTTGAAGGGTTTGATCAAAAAACTAACCTTTATTGCATTAGGCCAGGTGCCAATTGATAGATCTGGTGGCAAGCGAAGTGAGGCTGCAATTTTGACTGGGCTGAGATTACTTCGTGAGCAGCACTGCATCGGAATTTATCCAGAGGGAACTAGATCTCCAGATGGCCGGCTGTACAAAGGTCGTACTGGAATTGCTCGAATGGCAATAGAGTCAGGTGCGCCAGTTGTGCCAGTTGCCATGTTTAACACTGCAGAGATTCAACCTACTGGCCAGGTGGTACCAAAGGTAAGACGGGTGGAGATGGTATTTGGTGAGCCAATGTATTTCACAGGTGATTCAACTGATCAGACAGTTTTAAGAAGTGCCACCAATCAGCTTATGGAAAAAATTGCTGAGCTTTCCAAACAAGAGTATGTGCCACATATGTACGCCTCAGATGCCAAGGATGCCATTAAAAAGAGCCTCAAAGAAAAGATTGATTTTGATGAGGATGATGTTTAATTACTGCGCACCGATAAATTCACGTCGCTGGGTTAGGTAATTACACATATCGCAGTTGTCTTTAGCAGCCGGCATCTGTGAACTTACTACCGTTATAAAATCAGTTAAGCGAACTGCAAGTGCGGCGGGATTTCGCTCAATTGGCCGCCAGGTGTGCTTCAACTTCAAACCAAAACCTTTATTAACATCACCTGCTGGTTCAAGCAGTGACCAAACTAAAAGTCCCATTAGTGATACTTTTTTAGGTGCACCAGTTGCTGGGTTTTCGAGTGCAAATGCATACGCTTCAAGTTGTGGCTGATAAAGATCTGTTTTGTCAGAGTCTTTTGCTTGAAATTTGCAATCAACTATGCCATATGTACCATCTGCAAACTCAATTAATAGATCGTATTTGCCACGGATTGCATACTTACTGGTGCTGCCATTTACATCAATTAAAGCTGACTTAACCCAACCACCTAAATCCGCCACCTTTCCCTCAGGCAGAACCGGTGCAATATCGGCGCAACTTTTACCGGCAAAGTAATTTTCCTGCATATTTGCAAGATCGCCCACTAACGGCATAAATCCTGGCGTGCGAAGGCCATGGTTGTAATTAAGCCATAGGCAGCGATGGCATGATCCCCAAGAAAATGTTAAATCTGATGGGGAGATAAATTCGCGAGCATTTCCAACTGCATTTGATGAAGCCATGATCTCTCTTTTCCGTTGCGCACTTTAAAGGTAAGTGCCTGATGTTGGTGTTAGGTAGTACAAGTCTGCCCCTTACTACCGACAAATGGCTAGATCGCCACGAAGCAACAGGAGAGGCTAGCCAATAATTACTGCTGAAAAAATGGTAAATACGCCAAGGCCAATCATCACTACCCCACCAAATCTGCGCATAAATATCAATCTTCTAACATCACCTGATAACCAACTTCTTATCGTGCCAGCTAGCAGTCCATAAGCACCATCTGATATCAGAGCAACTAAGGCAAATATCCCGCCCAGCAGAAGTAATTGAGCAGTTACATTGTTTTTTTCTTGGTCGACAAATTGTGGCAAAATCGCTGCGAAAAAAACTATTGATTTTGGATTTAATGTGCCAACCCAAAAACCATTTTTAATTGAGGTGAAAAAGGATGGCTTTGCCCCATCAGTATTTTGTAGATCCTCCGAGTGGGCTTTACTTGCAGCAATTGCGGCATACCCCAGGTAAATTAAATACCCACCACCGGCCCATTGGATGCCGTGATAAAAAAGCTCAGAGCTTTGCAAAATCGGACCCAGACCAAGAGCTACCAAAATGGAGACCAGAAACATGCCTGCGGCATTTCCGATTACGGTGGCAATCGCTGCCACTCTGCCCCAGGCGATAGCTCGGGCTATGGTGAATAGAACTGAGGGACCAGGGGCGAGAATGATCAAAATGGTGGCTATTAGGTACTCCCAGAGCCTGGATGGGATGGCATCTGCGAGGAACACGCCTTAATCCTAAGGGTTGCCAATCTGAGAATTATGGGTTTAAATACTCGATAGTATCGATTCGATATATCTAGTAGATAGGAAAGCTGTGAAATCCCGTGCCCAGTCCTTGGAGTTTGCTCTCCTTGGCCTGCTCTCACAAGGCCCACTACATGGGTATGAGTTACGAAAGCGGATGAGTGCTATCTATGGACCATTTCGGGCATTAAGTTTCTCAGTTCTGTATCCGCAGCTTCGCAAAATGTTAGAGGCAAATTTAATTGAGGAGTCATTTGCCGATGCTGGTGGCCTATCGAGGAGATCTCGAATTGTTTATGACCTAACCGCTAAAGGTAAGGAGCGTTTTTCATCCCTAATGCAAAGTGCCAGCCCTGACTCATTTGAGGATGAGGGGTTTGAGGTGCGGTTTGCATTTTTTGGACCAACGCCAAGAAATAACCGAGTAAGAATTTTAGAAGGACGCCATCGCAGATTGGTGGAGAAGGCGGAGATCGTTCGAAAAGATCTAGCAAAAATTCCGGAGGGTATTGATACCTATTTAGTTGAGTGGCGCCGTCACTCATTGGAATCAGCAGAGCGAGAGATCGCTTGGCTGGAAGAGATGATAAAAACCGAAAGGAAGAGCTCGTGAGCGTAGAAAATAAAGGGGAGATCCGGGTAGCAATAGTTGGAGTAGGAAACTGCGCCAACTCATTGATCCAAGGAATTACCTATTACAAGGATGCTACTAACGAAACCGAGATTCCTGGTTTGATGCACCCAGTACTTGGTGGCTATCACATTAAGAATATCAACTTTGTCCTGGCCCTAGATGTTGATGCCAAAAAGGTTGGCTTAGATTTAGCAGATGCGATTTGGGCAAGTGAGAACAATACAATTAAATTTGCCACAGTTGCTAAGACAGGCGTAGTAGTCAAACGAGGCACCACATTAGATGGCCTTGGTCGTTACTACAAAGAAACGATAAAAGAATCAGATGCACCAGCAGTTGATGTTGTAGCTGAGCTAAAGGCAAACAAGGTTGATGTTTTAATCTGTTACCTACCGGTGGGCTCTGAAGAGGCAGCAAAGTTTTACGCCCAGTGCTCAATTGATGCTGGCTGCGCCTTTGTTAACGCCTTGCCAGTATTTATCGCCTCTGATCCAGTTTGGGCCGATAAGTTCACAAAGGCTGGAATTCCAATTGTTGGCGATGATATTAAATCTCAGGTTGGTGCAACTATTACCCATCGAATAATGGCCAAGCTGTTCCAAGATCGTGGGGTTCACCTAGACCGTACCTACCAATTAAATGTTGGTGGCAATATGGATTTCAAAAATATGTTGGAGCGAGATCGCTTAGAGTCTAAGAAAATCTCTAAAACCCAATCTGTTACCTCGCAATTAGATTATGAGTTGGGTGATAAGAATGTGCATATCGGACCATCTGATTACATCCCATGGCTAGATGATCGAAAGTGGGCATATGTTCGACTTGAAGGTCGAGCATTTGGCGATGTGCCGCTAAATCTTGAGTACAAGCTAGAGGTTTGGGATTCGCCAAACTCAGCAGGTGTCATCATTGATGCACTTCGTTGTGCCAAGATTGCTTTAGATCGCAAAATTGGTGGACCACTTCTTTCACCATCGAGCTACTTTATGAAATCACCACCTATTCAATACACAGATGAGCAGGCCTATCAAAAGGTGGAGCAGTTCATTGCCGGCAGTATCGAAAGATAAGTAGTCAAAGGCAAACCCCTAGGTGATTTGAAATCTAGGGGTTTATTTTTTTAGATTCTGCGCAACTTTTAAAGAGGTTACTTTTTAACTCTCCTTCATATGTTGGGAACAGATGTGTTCACCATTTGGGCCAATAATCTGATTTTGGCAAGTGACTCCCAATTTATCAAAGGCTTTATCACCAAAATGGGTTCGATAAGCAAGAGCTAATAGCACTCGAACATTTACCTCACCATTTGATTTGATGGCAAAAGCATGGGCAACTCGAGATACGGTGTTTTCAATAACCTTTTCGGTGTGAGCGGTTGCTTTGGCTATGGCAGAGTTGGTTAAACCATCACAGAGGTGTTCACAGACTAACTTTTCAAATGGGGTTAGCTGCCGAAGCAGGATACTGACATCCAAAGTCATTCTCCAATGAACGCTGCCGATATATTCTCCTCCGGGAAACCCCCAGATTTCAACTAAGTGCAACTATGGCGATTTGCGCTTACTATTGCGGCATGAGTTTTATTAAATCAGAACAAATTGGCGCGGTGTTACGCCTTACCTTGGATAGGCCAGATAAGAAAAATGCAATTACCCAAGAGATGTATCAAACGTTGGCAAATAAAATAAATGAAGCCGCATCTGATTTTGGAATTCGAGCTGTTGTTATCTGCGCAAATGGTGATTCTTTTACTGCCGGTAATGACATAAATGATTTTGCTAATGATCCGCAAATGGATGAAGGATCTCCAGTATTTAGTTTCTTATTTGCTATTCATAACTTTCCAAAGCCTCTAATTGCTGCAGTAAAGGGCAGAGCGGTGGGAATTGGTACCACGATGCTGATGCACTGCGATCTTGTTACCGCAAATCCAGAGACAAAGTTTTCTATGCCATTTGTTTCACTTGGGCTAGTTGCCGAGGGTGGTTCAAGCTACCTGTTTCCAAGGCTAGTTGGGCATGCTAAAGCTGCTGAAATATTTTTTACCGGGCGAACATTTTCTGCCCAAGAGGCGTTGGAGATGGGTCTAATTAATTCCATCGCCCAAGATGAATTATCGGCTGCCATGGCATTTGCCGAGGAAATCGCCGAACAACCGCCAACTGCGGTAATTAACACCAAAGCACTTTTAAAGAGTTCATCACATGAGGCGTTAAATCAGGTGATGCTGGCCGAAGGGGAGTTGTTTAAGTTAGCAACGCAATCTGAAGAGGCGCAAATGGCTTTTATGAACTTTTTAGCAAAGAAGAGTAAGGTCAAGTAATGTCTTTAGCTGGCAAGCGAATTTTTGTCACTGGTGGTTCACGCGGTATTGGCTTAGCAATTGCATTAAGAGCTGCAAAAGATGGTGCATCGATTGCTATCGCTGCTAAGACTGCAGAGGTTCACCCAAAATTACCTGGCACTATATTTACCGCTGCAAAGGATATTGAAGCAGCAGGTGGGAAAGCTTTGGCAATTCAATGCGATATTCGAGATGAAAATCAAATTACTCAGGCGGTGGAGCAGGCAGCAAATGAATTTGGCGGAATTGATATCTTGATTAATAACGCCTCTGCAATCAATTTAACTAATACTGAAAACACCCCGGCAAAGAGATTTGATTTGATGATGGGGGTTAATACCCGAGGTACATTTTTAACCTCACAGGCTTGCCTTCCGCACTTAAGAAAGAGTGCGCAAGAGGGGCGAAATCCACATATTTTGATGCTCTCACCACCATTATCAATGAAAGGTAAATGGTTTAAGCCCCACCTTGCCTACACAATGGCAAAGTATGGAATGAGTATGTGTGTTTTGGGATTGGCCGATGAGTTGAAGAAGGATGGCATTGGCGTCAATGCACTTTGGCCAAGAACGGCAATTGATACTGCCGCTTTAGCAATGATTCCAGGTGTTGATACTGCATTTTGCCGAACCACTGAGATTATCTCTGACTCAGCTTACATAATTTTAAATCGCCCAGGCAAAGAGTGCAGCGGTAACTTTTATATTGATGATGAAGTGCTGGCCAGTGAAGGTATTGTGGATTTAGATAAGTACGCAGTAGTTCCTGGCACCAAGGAGTTTATTAACGATTTGTATGTTGATTAGAGGCTAAATCCAACTGGCAGCTCTAATCTATGCTGCTTCAAAAGCGCACTATTCTTTAACAAATCTGATGTTTTGCCATCTGCTGCAATAACTCCCCCGGAGAGAATTAAAGCTCTTTCACATAACTCATTGGCGTATGGCAGATCATGAGTGACCATGATCATTGTTATATCTAGAGATCTTAAAATATCGGCTAATTCGCGCCTACTTGCTGGATCAAGATTTGATGATGGTTCATCTAGAACCAAAATCTCAGGCTTCATCGCTAAGACAGTTGCTACTGCAACTCTTCTTCGTTGCCCAAATGATAAGTGATGGGGTGGACGGTCTTTATATTCAAGCATTCCAACCAGTGAGAGTGAATCCTCAACAATTTTGTTTAGTTCACTATCTCTAATCCCCATGTTGTAAGGACCAAATGCCACATCTTGACCAACTGTTGGCATAAACAATTGATCATCGGGGTCTTGAAAAACAATTCCTACCTTTGATCTTATCTGTTTCAAAGCTTCTTTATCGCTGCTATCTACCAACTTGCCAGCAACAAAAACTTTTCCATGGCCAGAAGACAAAATTCCATTTAAGTGCAAAATTAATGTAGTTTTACCAGCACCATTTGGTCCAAGGAGAGCAACTCTTTCACCCTGCTTGATAGTTAGATTAACGCCATATAAAGCTTGATTACCATCTGGGTAGGCAAAAGCCAGTTCTTCAATAACTAATGAATCACTTGGATTAACCATTGATTGATCCTAACCCGCTACTAAGAATTGATATCACCAGTGCTAGAGCTGGAATAGAAAGAGCAATAACCCAGTGTCTTGGATAATTAGGTACTCTCTCTTCTTTGGGAAGATCACCTTGATATCCACGAGCGATCATTGCTAGATGAACTCGCTCACCTCGTTCATATGATCTAATAAATAGAGCACCTGCGGCAGTTGCAAGTATTGGCCACTGCTTGATACCAGTAGCCTCAAACCCTCTAGCTGATCGGGCAATTGCCATTCTTTGCATCTCATCATTTACCACATTTATGTAGCGAAGCATGAAGGAAGCTATTTGCACCATTGGAGTAGGCATTTTTAAAATCTCAAGCCCACGCAAGATTTCCCGAGCGGTGGTGGTGGCAGAGAGATTTATTGCTACTAAAATTCCTAAGGTGCCTTTGGCAACAATGCTTGCTCCTGCCAGCAGTCCATCTCGATATAGATTTAGTGAACCCACCTCAAACCGCTCACCACTGCCAAAAAAAGGCATTAATAAGGCAAAAAATATAAAGGGAATCTCAATCAGTGAACGTTTTGCCACTGTGGCGATAGGTAATTTGGCAATCTGAGTTACGGTAATAATTATTAAAAAAAAGGCGATAAATGCTGGCCAATTTGAGATATCGGTAGAAACGGCCACGATTATAAATAGTAGACCAGCAATAATTTTAATGTGAGATGGAATTTGGTGAACTATTGAGTGACGGTGCAGATAAAGGCGCTCGCCAACATCATGTCCGTGATGGTGATCAGATATTTCTTTACTGGCTAAATTATTGATTTTTTGTAGGTGCTTTCTTTCGGATTAACATAAACAAGCCCATAGCGATCAGAGCAGTAACTATCACACCGATCAGTCCAGCAAAACCGACTGAAAGTCGAGCATTTTCCAAGCCAGATATACCGTAGTCAGATAAGGTGAAATTGCCAAAGGTATGCTCTTTTGCAGTTTCAATGAAACCAACATCTTCAGCCACTTTCTCTAAACCATCAGGTGATGATGAGGCATAGAAAGACACAACACCTGCTAATAAAGCGCTCACTAATAGAGCTGCGGCGAAAAACTTGCGATTTGAAATTTTCATACCTTAAGACCTGATCTCAAGGGTTGTATTCTTTTTATCCCAACCAAAAACGAGATCCGAACGGCTAGCTAAAACGGCACTTACTGTAAGTGCGGTAATAATTGCCTCACCAATTCCGATTAAAATATGTGTTCCAACCATTGCATTTAAAACTGCTCCCACAGAAAAAGTAGCATTAGCACCGATTGCATATTGAATTACAAAGCCAACTGCAGCGGCTGGAACTGAGATGAGTGCCGATACAAAGGTTGCTACTACTAGCCAGGATTTTGTTTTAGGTAGTAGCTTCTTTAAAACCATAAATACTGCAAAACTCACCCAAACACTGATTACCGCCATGTTGAAAATACTTAAGCCAAGTGCGGTTAAACCACCATCGGCAAAGAGAAAGGCTTGAATAATTAACACAACTACTAGTGCCAAAGTTGCGGCATAGGGGCCAACTAAGACCATTGCAAGGGCAGCGCCAATCAAATGACCACTAGTTCCAGCTGCAACCGGGAAATTAAGCATCTGGACTGCGAATATAAATACCGCTGTTAATCCGGCAAGGGGAGCGCTCTGCTCACTTAACTGCCTTCTGGCTCCTTTAACCGCCCCGGCAACTGCGATTGCGGAGGCGGCTGCAAAGGCAGCTGAGGTTGGAAGGTCGATAAAGCCATCTGGGATATGCACCCCCATATGTTATTGCAAATCATTTGCATCTGCAATAAAGAGTCAAAAGGAGTTGTTATTGTGTCTAAGTGAGATTTATTAAAGCCAAAGGCCAGATAGCTGCGGTAACTGTTACAACACTTCTAGCAATTTCAACCGCCACTTCACCTGTCATGGCCCACACCAATCTTTTGCTGCAAACTCCTGCTGCCGGCACTCAGGTAGCTGAGTGGCCCTCAGAGATAACTTTAGAGTTTGATGAGGTGTTACAAAATTTAGGTGATGAAAAAGCCAACTTTGTTGTTGTCAATAATGCTGCTGGAGATCAGGTTAGCAATGATGATGAGTTACTAACTGACAACACTATTACCGTAACCCTTACCCCAAACCAAGTGCAAGGACCAGTACTGGTTTACTACCGAGTTATCTCAGGTGATGGCCATCCGGTAGAGGGTGAGTACACATTCACATATGGAATCGGGGTAGAAACTGCCCAAGGAGTAGTAGAGGAAGAGGAGGTTAACTACCCGATAGCGGTTTATTTAGCCTCAGCGATTTTTATAGTCTCAGGTTTATTTTTTGCTATCTACTCATACCGCAGAAGAAGTAGGCTCTAAAAAAATAATGCCCCGGTGGTTAACCGAGGCATTATCTGCAATATCTTAGAGATCGTAGTAAAGCTCAAACTCAGCTGGATGTGGTCGCAATCTGACGTAATCCACTTCTTGTTTGCGCTTGAACTCAATCCAAGTATCAACAAGATCTTTAGTGAAGACCCCGCCGCGAGTTAAGAACTCATTATCACGTTCTAAGTTATCAAGAACGGCATCAAGTGAGCCAGGAACCTGTGGAATCGCCTTTGCTTCTTCCCCTTCCAACTCATAGAGATCTTTATCAACTGGCTTCGGTGGTTCAATCTTGTTTTGAATTCCATCGATACCAGCCATCAACATAGCCGCAAAAGCTAGATATGGATTAGATGATGGATCTGGGCAACGGAACTCAATTCGTTTTGCCTTTGGATTAGATCCAGTAATTGGAATTCGAATACAAGCTGATCTGTTTCTTGCAGAGTAGACCAGATTAACTGGCGCTTCATAACCTGGAACTAATCGCTTATATGAGTTGACGGTTGGATTAGTAAAGGCGAGCAAGCTTGGTGCATGCTTTAACAAACCGCCAATGTACCAACGGGCGGTATCTGAAAGATTTGCATAACCATCTCCCCAAAACAGTGGCTTACCATCTTTCCAAAGTGATTGGTGAACATGCATTCCACTTCCGTTATCGCCAAATAATGGCTTTGGCATAAAGGTTGCGGTTTTGCCCGCCGCCCAAGCGGTGTTCTTAATGATGTATTTGAATTTCATTAACTCATCGCCAGCAGTCAAAATATCGCTGAACCGATAGTTGATCTCCATCTGGCCAGCTGTGCCAACCTCATGGTGGGCTCGCTCAACTTGCAAACCAACCTTGCCTAGGTTCATCACCATCTCATCACGTAGATCGGCAAATTGATCAGTTGGTGAAACTGGGAAGTAGCCACCTTTAATTCTGGTGCGATAGCCACGATTTGGTGTGCCATCGGCATCCTCTTCAATACCGGTGTTCCAAGCTCCCTCATAAGAATCAATATGGTGGAAAGCTTGATTCATGCCAGTTAAAAATCTGATCCGATCAAATACATAAAACTCTGCCTCTGGTGCAAAGTAGGCGGTGTCAGCAATTCCCGTGCCTCGCATAAATTCAACAGCCTTAGCGACTATGCCACGTGGATCCCTGGAGTATGCAGTGTTGTCATCTGGATTATGGACTGAGAATAAAATGATTAAGGTTTTTTCCTTACGGAATGGATCAAGGTATGCCGATGATGGAACTGGCAACAGCTTCATATCTGATTCATGGATTGATTGGAAGCCTCTAATTGATGATCCATCAAACATCAAACCATCTTTAAATACGCTCTCATCAAATGACTCGACCGGCACATTAAAGTGATGTTGAATACCTGGTAGATCGATAAATCGGACATCAATCAACTTCACATCATTCTTTTTGATGTAATCGAAGATCTCTGTGGAATTCTTAAACATCTATTCTCCTTGGATAATTTTTGCTGAAAGAAGGGCAACTTTGCTCCGCTTCAGATGGGTAAAACCTAGTAGAAATTAATGAAAAATCGGTGAAGCACGTGTTACATCTATGTTTCGCTTACCCCAAGTGGGCTAGGGTTGCCCGCATGAGTTGGGAAAATAACCCGAATTTGTTGCCAGATGCCTCCCTGGGCAGACGGCTTTTGGCACTGGTGATTGATTGGACTATGTGCCGATTAATTGCTGCGCTTTTGAGTCCGTCGGTGATTCCAGATAATACATTTGCCACCCTGATCATTTTTTATCTTGAGGTTTGTTTATTCACCATAACCTTTCAAGCATCAGCTGGTCAGCGAATTATGGCAATTAAGGTAGTTACCTATCCAGATCAAGCTAGGGTAAAACCAACAAAAGTACTTCTTCGCACACTTCTTATTTGTTTAGTGCTACCGGCCGTCTTTACCAACAATGGCAGAGCATTGCATGATCACTTTACTAATAGCCAAACGGTAAGAGAGCGTTACTAAACCTTATCGACGTGGCATCTTTAGATTAGTAGGAATTGGACCCTTCGGCATTGGCAGATTTAAGCCACCAACTGACCTTAATCTAGCTCGCATCTCTCGAAGTTGTGCGGTATTTAACTTCTTTGGTAATTTCTTTAAATGTTTTTGAAGTTTTCGAATTGAAACTTGGCCTTGACCATCACCAACTATTACCTCAGTTACCGGCACGCCAGAGAGAAATCTCTCCATCTTTCGTCGTTCATCCTGCATTAATGACTTAAGACCATGACCACCTTCGCCTACCAAAATAATTCCAGCTTTAGCAGATACTCGATGGACCATATCTTGATCACGATTCACATTTACAGCAGGTGTGGTTAAAAATCCTCTGCGAATAGACATTAAAACACTTGCTCCAGCGCCGATTTGACCTTCAATAGAGGCAAAGGCAGCAGAGTTTGCGTAACGAGTGAAGAGAAAAAATGCTGCTAAAAATGCTAGAGGCAAAGTTAAAATGCCGGCGTAAATCGGACGTCCTAAGTTATTACCAATAATGATTCCAAAGGTTAAAACTAAGATGAATATAACGGCACACCAAAGAATGGCTAGGGGAGAGTCCTTCTTAACTAAACGATAAGCATCCTTTACAACCGCTAGTTGCGATTGCTTCTTTGGCGCATCTGACTTACCAGCAGCTGCTGCTTCCTTCTTTTTCTTTCGTCCAAACATTTTTCTCCCTTACTTAACTGCTCGGGCAGCCATCGCTTGGTTGTACAGGCGACCTGCTCTATAGCTAGAACGTACCAATGGACCACTCATAACACCAAGAAAACCTATCTCTTGGGCCTCTTTACTCAACTCCACAAATTCATTTGGTTTTACCCATCGAACCACCGGATGGTGTTTTGCAGTTGGCCTTAGGTACTGGGTAATTGTAATCAAATCACAGCCGGCACCACGTAAGTCAACTAGTGCCTGAGTAATCTCCTCTCGAGTTTCACCCATGCCAAGAATTAAATTTGATTTGGTAATCAAACCAAAATCTCTAGCCTGAGTTATTACCTCTAATGATCTTTCATATCTAAATGCCGGCCTGATCTGTTTGAAAATTCGCGGTACGGTCTCTAAGTTATGCGCAAAGACCTCAGGTCTTGTTTCAAATACTTGATTTAGTAAATGTGCATGCCCAGAAAAATCAGGGGCCAACATCTCAACTCCAACACCAGGATTTAACTGGTGAACCTGAGAGATAGTCTCTGCGTAGAGCCAAGCTCCCTCATCATCTAGGTCATCACGGGCTACTCCAGTGATAGTTGCATACTTTAAATTCATTGCCTTAACCGATTGGGCAACTCTTCTAGGTTCATCTCTATCTAATGGCAGCGGCTTCCCAGTATCTATATTGCAAAAATCGCACCTTCTGGTGCAAGCCTCACCACCAATTAAGAATGTCGCCTCTCGGTCCTCCCAGCACTCAAAAATGTTTGGGCAAGCCGCCTCTTGGCAAACAGTATGCAGACCTTCTTTAGCAACTAATGAGCGAAGCTTTGTGTACTCCGGTCCCATATTTGCTCGCGTTTTAATCCACTCTGGTTTTCGCTCAATCGGCGTTTGCGAGTTTCGAGCTTCAATTCGAAGCAACTTTCGACCATTAGGAGCGGTGTTCATTGCGAAACTTTCTCTAGGACAGGAAGTAGGAAATGTTGCAATACAGGTTTGACCTCTGAGATTTGAATTGTTCGACCAAGCTCTTTCTCAAATGAGGTTACCTGGGCACCTGCAATTCCACATGGGATTATCTTTTCGTATGCAGAAAGTTTTGGGTTCACATTTAAGGCAAAGCCATGCATTGTTACGCCCTTTGCCACCCGTAACCCGATGGCAGCTATCTTTCGATCTCCAGATGAATCTCTAATCCAAACTCCGCTGCGCTCACAGTAGCGCTCTGCTTTTATCCCAAAGTATTCACATACCTCAATTAGTGCACTTTCAAGCTCTCTAACAAATCCAACAACATCAGTTGCATTTTTCAATCTCAATATTGGGTAACCAACAATTTGACCTGGGCCATGCCATGTTATTTTGCCACCCCGATCAACATCAATTACAGGTGTGTCATCTATCGGACGATCTTTGAGTTCGGTTCGGCGACCAGCTGTGTAAACAGAGGGATGCTCAAGTAATAAGAGGGTGTTTTTCAATCTGGATTCAATAACATCTTGTTGAATCTGTTTTTGTAATTGCCAAGCAGATTGGTAATCAATCAAACCAAGATCTTGAATTTGAAGATTGCTATCAATTGCTATGGTTGAATTCACATGGTAAGCCTAATTGGCTAGGATAATTTTGGCGAAAGATTGGCTTACTAACGCCCATTTGGTGTGATCAAAATGGCATCGCTGATAGATTTCACCCCTACCACGCATTATCTGGAAAGGCTTAAATCCCTATGGCATTAAAGACAAAAAGAGAAGCTTCGATTAAAGGCAGAAAACCACTTTGGATTGCGATTGTTGCAATTATTGCCTGGTTGGGTATCTCATCAGTGGCCGGACCGACTTTTGGAAAACTCTCCACTGTTCAAGAAAATGATAATGCTGCCTTTTTGCCAGATAACGCCGAATCTACTTTAGCTAGCAAGGTGATTGTTAAGTTCAGTGATAGCTCAAATGATCAGATCCCAACCTTGTTGGTTTTTTTAGGTGATGTTGATCCAAAGAAAAACCCCGCCAAGTTAGTTGAAATCCAAAACTACTTAAATAAATTGGGTGAAAAGATACTGCCAGAATCAGGCAAACCAATCAGCTCCTATATTGTTCCTGGATTTCCAATTCAAGCTATTCCATCACAAGATGGTAAAGCAGCTCTTGCCAATATTGCGCTTAATTCTGATATTGGGCAAGAAAGTATCGAAGAAAGACCAACGCTACCAATTCTTATTGAGTTTATCCGCGAGGATTTAAAAGAAAATTTTGAAGCCAAAAATCTCACCACCCACGTAACTGGATTTGGTGGAATTTTTGCAGATCTATTTGGCGCTTTTGGATCAATTGATACAACACTGCTATTAACAACTTTGATTGTGGTATCGATTATTTTGATCGTTGTTTACCGATCCCCATTACTCTGGATTCTTCCTTTGTTCACGGCAGTAACAGCATTGTCATTAGGTGGAACTGTGGTTTATTACCTGGCTAAGGCAGGAACTATTGACTTAAATGGCCAGTCGCAGGGAATTCTCTCGGTATTGGTATTGGGAGCTGCAACCGATTACGCCCTGCTTCTAATTGCTAGATATCGAGAAGAGTTGCATCATCATGAATCTAGATATGAGGCAATGAAGATTGCATTGCGTGGTGTAGTTGAACCAATTCTTGCCTCAGGATCGACAGTTATAGCTGGATTGTTAGTCTTACTTTTAAGTCAATTATCTGGTAACCGAGGCTTAGGCCCAGTAGGTGCAATTGGAATCGCATCAGCGATGATCACCGTACTTACATTTTTACCAGCATTACTGGTCGTTTTTGGTCGCTGGATTTTTTGGCCAAAGATTCCACGCTTTGATGATGTAGATGAACAATTAAGTGGCACTTGGGCAAAAATAGGCTCAGTTGTTGAAAAGAATCCAAAGCGAATTTGGATTTCAACTGCCTTGATCCTAACCATTTTCGCCGGGTTTTCTTTCACTCTTAAGGCAGATGGATTAGCTAATACTGAGGCTTTCACAACTAAGACAGATTCTGTAATTGGACTTGAAAAATTAGGTGAACATTTCCCAAGTGGTGAGGGATCTCCTGTAGAGATAGTTGTGAAGGAAAAAGATGTTGCAGCTACAACTGCTGCTCTTATGAGTGTTGCTAACGTGGCATTTGTTGAGCCAATTGTGGCTGGGCAAAAGATTCCAGGCCAACCTACTCCACCAATCAAAGTAGTTGATGGCAAGGTGTTGTTAAATGCTACTTTAAAGGTTGCACCGGACTCAGTCGAAGCCAGAAATACAATTCCATTGATTCGAAGTGCTGTGCAAAAAGTTGATAGAGAAATTTTGGTGGGCGGTGGAACTGCGGTTCAATATGACACCGATGTGGCATCACGTCAGGATAATCGACTGATCATTCCAATTGTTCTGATAATTATTGGAATAATTCTAGGGTTGTTGCTGCGAAGCATTTTGGCTGCAGGAATTCTTTTGTTGACAGTTGTGCTGTCATTTATGGCCACCCTTGGTGTCTGCCAACTGGTGTTTGAGCATGTCTTCGGTTTTGCTGGCGCAGATGCATCATTCCCACTATTTGCATTTATCTTCTTGGTTGCATTAGGTATTGATTACAACATCTTCCTAATGACCAGAGTTAGAGAAGAGGCTATGAAGATTGGTACTCGAAAGGGTGTTATTAAAGGTTTAACAGTTACTGGCGGGGTAATCACATCAGCTGGAATTGTTTTGGCGGCGACCTTTGCAGTACTAGGTGTCTTGCCACTGGTATTTCTGGCCCAACTTGGCTTTGCTGTAGCTTTTGGAGTTCTACTAGACACAATAGTTGTTCGATCTTTGTTGGTACCAGCGCTGGTTCATGTAATGGGACCTAAAATATGGTGGCCCTCAAAGTTGCAATATGAGGGTAAGAAGTAAGATTTATTTATGGCGCCTCGCGTTGGTATCGCAGGATACGGTTTAGCGGGGCGTTACTTTCATGCACCACTTCTACGTGGTGCAGGTTTTGAAGTAGCAGCAATACTTACCACCAACCCTGCTCGCGTCTTAAATGCTAAATCAGATTTTCCGCAAGCAAAAATTGTTGAAAGTATTGATGACCTGTTAGCTACCAAAATAGATCTACTGGTTGTTGCCTCTACAAATGATGCTCACGCCTCTCAAGCCATCTCTAGTTTAAAAGCTGGAGTGCCGGTGGTAGTTGATAAACCAATGGGAAGGACTTTGAAAGAGACACAAGAGATTATTGATGTGTCAAAACAAACTGGCGTACCGGTAACTACATATTTCAATCGGAAGTGGGACTCAGATTCTTTAACTATCAAGAAAGTTTTGGCAGAGGGGACCCTAGGAAAAATCTTTCGACTAGAGTCAAGGTTTGAAGTTTTCAAACCAAAATTAAAGGGGGACTCTTGGCGTGAAAATCAAAGCGCAGCTGATGGCGGGGGAAATCTCCTGGATTTACAGCCACACCTACTTTCAACCGCTCTTGATTGGTTTGGCCCAGCCCAGTTGATCTCATCCTCAGTTAGATCAATTCGAGGTGCATCAGATGATGACATTGTCTTGGTGCTCAAACACCAAAACGGGGTTGATTCATACTTATCAGCAAGTGCAGTTATGGGGGCAGCGGGTCCAAGAATTAGGTTGGTTGGAGATCAAGCAACACTAATTATTCAGGAGTTAGATCCTCAAGAGAGTCTGCTTAAAGCAGGAGGTCAGCCGGTAGATGGCAAGTGGCAGCAGAGCACTAAGTCAAAAGCTTTTATCCATAAAGGCTCTGAAGTGATTGCTTATCCAAGTGTGGATGGAAATTACACTGAGTTTTATTCACTAGTTAAAGCTGCATTAGCTGGATCAACTTGGCCAGTTACCACTGATGAAGCGATAGCGGTTGCAAAGATCATTGATCAAGCACGTGAGATTAGCTTTAGATAAGAATGAGTTTTGATTGCATAGTTGTTGGTGCCGGCTTGGCTGGTATAACTGCAGCACGCACCGTGCAGCAGGCCGGCAACTCAGTTTTACTTCTTGAGTCAAGTGATCAGGTCGGGGGCCGGGTAAGAAGTGATGTAATTGGTGGGTTTATCTGTGATCGAGGATTTCAGGTTATCAATCCTAGGTATCCACAAGTGGCAAAAAGCAAGGTATTAAATGATTTAGATTTTAAGTATATCTCTGGAAAAATTAGATTGGCAGATCAACAACTAAAAGTCGGTTACAGCCTTTCAACATTCTCACCAAAACTAGGATCTCTAAATCAAAAGTTAAAATTCATTAAATTTGTGGCTAACCCAAAAGTTAAAAATGAGAGAAGTTTTGGTCACTACACAAGTGATTTTCCAGAACTTTATCAACGAGTACTTAAGCCATTTCTGTCAGGTGTCTTTTTGACAGATCCAAAGGAGATTGCCGCCGATGTAGCACAGGAGATTTTGCGTAGCTTTGTAAAATCTTTACCCGGAGTTCCAGCAGCTGGAGTGGGAGAGTTTTCTAAGGCCCTAGCAAAGCCGATACAAAACCTTAAGTTAAATGAGAGCGTGCAATCTGTATCTGATGGTCAAGTAACAACCAATCAAGGTAGTTATCGAGCTAGATATGTAATTGTGGCAACCGATCCGACCACCGCAGCTCAACTACTTACTGGGGTGCACCTACCTAAGATGCTATCTAGCACCACTGCTTACTTTGCAACAGATCAACTGCCCACTGATTCAAAAAACCTGGTGGTATCTAGTAAATCAAAGTTGGTTAACTCAATTGTGATCAGCCAGGTATCTAGTAAGTACGCCCCTTTTGGCCAACATTTGGTGAGTGCTACCTGCCTAACCGCCATTACAGAAAGTGTTTTTCGTAAAGAGCTAGCAGAGATTTGGCGGACAAGTACTCACTCTTGGGAGTACGTGGCAAGGTATGAGATTAAGCAATCTCTGCCAGCTCACCTTCCCGGAGTAAGTAAAACCAAAGCAGCTAAGTTTTCAGATTCAATATTTCTTGCCGGAGATCATATGGCTGTGCCATCCCAGCAAGGTGCTATGCAAAGTGGTTATCTAGCAGGTAATGCGATTAATCAACTAATTCAGTAAGTGCAGCAAGTAGGTGAGGATAATCAAATTCAAAATTATTATCTAATAAAACTTTTGGCATAACTTTTTTTGATCCCAAAATTTCAGTTGAAAACCCACCCAGAACAGCACGAAGTGCAAAGGCTGGGGCTGGAAAAAATGCTGGTCGCTTCAGTGCCCGCGCTAAAGCTGCAGTGAACTGTTGGTTGGTTACTGGATTTGGCGAGGTGATATTAACTGGACCCTCGATTTTGGAGTTCATTAAGAAAATCATCGCTCTAATCTGATCATGCAAAGTTATCCATGACCACCATTGTTTTCCAGAGCCGAGTTTTCCACCTAAGCCAAATTTAAAGATCGGCAACATTCTGCCTAACGCGCCTCCGGTGGGATCTAAAACTAAACCAGTTCTTAATTTAACTGTTCGAACACTAGGTGCTTGGTTTGCCACCAACTCCCATTCACGGCAAACAATGGATAAGAAGTCATCACCACCACGATCTGTTTCTGTTACTGATCTATCACCAGTTTCACCGTAATAACCGATGGCACTAGCTGAGATAAAGACCTCTGGCTGAATTTGTTCACATGCATTTGCAATTGTGGTTGTGCCCAGCAGCCGTGAGTTTAAAATTTCAGATCGATAGGCAGCAGACCAACGTTTATCACCAACACCAGCGCCTGCAAGATGAAATACAGCATCTGCGCCCTCAAGCCCTGCTAAATCAATCTCACCTTTAAGGGGGTTCCAACTTACTTCATCAGCTACACGGGCAGCTCGTCTAACAACCTTTATAACCTGGTGACCATCACTTTTTAGTTGTGCACACAGTGCACTACCAATTAAGCCAGAGGCACCAGTTACTGCAATCTTCTTTTGCTTTACCAAGTTATAAACCTAAATCAGATTCGAATCGACCCTCTTCTAATCTTTCCTTTAAGGTCACTAAAAATCTTGCAGCATCAGCACCATCAACAACACGATGGTCGTAGGAGAGTGCCAGATAAACCATAGATCTAATTGCAATTGTCTCGCCACCATCTGCGCCTTTAACGACCATTGGCCGCTTAACCACAGCGCCAAGACCTAAAATTGCAACTTGTGGTTGATTAATAATTGGTGTGTCAAACAAAGCTCCACGTGATCCTGTGTTTGTAATTGTGAAAGTTCCGCCACCTAACTCATCAGGCGTAATTTTGTTTTCACGGGTTCGTGCAGCTACATCTGAGATCTTTCGAGCAATTCCACCCATGTTTAGATCGCCAGCATCTTTAACTACCGGAACTAGTAAACCGCGATCCGTATCAACTGCCACACCTAGATGCTCAGCGCCATGATAGGTAATTTGATCACCCTCAACTGAGGAGTTTAAAACGGGATGTTGCTTTAACGCCTCACATACTGCAACTGCAAAAAATGGCAGGAAGGTTAATTTCACACCTTCTCGAGATTCAAAAGATGCTTTTGCCGCATTACGAAGGCGATCAATCTTTGTGACATCAACCTCTACAACAGTAGTTAACTGTGCTGAGATCTTTAAGGATTCAACCATCCGATCTGCAATTACCTTACGCAATCTGGACATGGTCACAGTTGTGCCACGAAGTGGTGAAACTGCAATTGGTCCACGTGGCGCTACTGCAGTTGAGGCCATAACTGTTGCCGTAGGAGTTGCAGCCGCCCGCGGTGTGGCTGCCAAAATGTCCTCTTTGCGAATTCTTCCACCAACACCAGTGCCTTTAATTGTTGCCAGATTTACTCCTGCCTCAGCAGCTAATTTTCTGACAATCGGTGTTACATAAGCATCATCAGCTCTTGCAGTTGCAACCGGTGTGCTAACTGCCGGTACAGAAACAACTGGGGTAGAAATTACTGGTGCAGAAACTACTGGAGGTGTAACAACTGGGGGAGCTGGCGGTGGGGTTGGCGCGGCCGCCACGGGTGCGGCAGCTACTGGTTTTACAACAGGTGAAGCCGAACCTGAAACACCAATTGATGCTAAGCGCGCACCAACTGCAACTGTTGAATCTACCGGCACATCAATACTTAACACTGTTCCAGATACCGGGGATGGAATCTCAGTATCTACTTTGTCAGTTGATACCTCAAGCAGTGCCTCATCTGCTGCAACTGCATCACCAACCTTTTTCAGCCATCTAGTTACAGTTCCCTCAGTCACAGACTCACCAAGTGCTGGCATTGAAACAATTGTTGCCCCACTACTTGCTACCGGCGCAGCGGCAACCACTGGAGTAGGTGTTGGGGTTGCAGGTGGAGTTGGTGCAGGTGTTGGAGTTGAAACTGGTGCAGCTGTTGGTGCTGGCGCAGCAGCTTTTGTTGCACCATTGGATTCAGCGATAATCGCTAACTCTGCTCCGACTGCAACTGTGGAATCTACTTGCACAACAATTTTTTGTAATACTCCCGCTACCGGGGATGGAATCTCAGTATCTACTTTGTCGGTTGAAACCTCTAGTAATGGCTCATCAACTGCAATCTGGTCACCCTCTTTTTTTAACCAACGAGTTACGGTTCCCTCAGTCACAGATTCGCCAAGTGCTGGCATGGTTACTGAAAAAGTCATTTAGATTTCAACCTCTCTATCAACCATTTTAACTCTAACCGTGTGCATGCAGTGGCTTACCGGCCAGGGCTAAGTGTGCCTCACCCATAGCCTCAGACAAGGTTGGATGGGCATGAATATGTTGGGCAACATCTGCTGCATCAGCCTCCCAGTTATAGATCAGTTGAGCCTCAGCTAATAACTCGCCAACTCGAGATCCAACCATATGTATGCCAAGTATTGGCCCATTCTTTTTGGCAACTAACTTAACTGAACCCGCGGTCTTTAAAATATTTGCCTTACCATTTCCAGCCAAATCATAATTTAACTCCACAACATCATGGCCAGCTGCTTTAGCTGCTGCAGTAGTTAATCCAACTGATGCAACCTCAGGCTCTGAGTAAGTAACACGTGGCACGCCATCATAATTAATTGCTCTTGGATTTAAACCTGCAATCTCCTCCGCCACCATAATTCCCTCAGCAAATCCGACATGTGCTAATTGCAGTGTTGGAATTAGATCACCAACTGCCCAAACACCAGCTACATTGGTGCGGCATTTGTTATCTACTAAAACATAGCCACGATCCATCTTGATTCCAGCCTCTTCATAACCCAAACCAGTTGAAACTGGACCGCGACCAACTGCGACTAACAAAATCTCTGCGGAGAACTCTTTGCCATCCTCCAAGGTGACCTTTACATCTTTCTTGCCACGTTCGGCAGATTTAAACTTTACGCCCAACTCAAAATTGATTCCTCGCTTGCGGAAAGCTCGCTCTAATTGCTTGCTTGATGACTCATCCTCTAGTGCAACTAGGTGAGATAGTCCTTCGATGATAGTTACCTCTGCGCCAAATGATTTCCAAACCGAGGCAAACTCACAGCCAATAACACCGCCACCTAAGACAATTACAGATTTTGGAACATAATCCAACTTAATTGCTTGTTCACTAGTAATAATCTGCTTGCCATCAATCTCAAGCCCTGGCAAAGTTTTTGGATATGAACCAGTTGCCAAAATTACATTTTTACCGGTGTATTTGGTGCCATTAACCTCAACTGTGTTACTGGAAACTAATTTGCCAACACCTTGCACATAAGTAACATTTCTAGATTTAACTAAGCCCTCTAAGCCTTTATGGAGTTTGGCAATGACCCCATCTTTATAAGTATTGACCGCTGCCATATCCATCGCGTGAAAATCAGCTTTTACTCCAAAATCACCAGCATGGCGAGTGCTGTCTGCAATCTCGCCAGCATGTAATAAGGCTTTGGTTGGTATGCATCCTTTATGAAGACAGGTACCGCCTAATTTTTCTTTCTCGATTAAAACTACCTTTTGGCCTAATTGTGATGCGCGAAGTGCTGCTGCGTAGCCGCCGCTGCCGCCACCAAGAATCACTAGATCAAAATCGGCCATGAGGTAATCCTGCCACGAATTCTTCTACCCAATAAACCTGAAGTAAAAGCGCCACTATGCCTGTGATGAAGCCAACTCAGCTAACTGCACCAATGAGCGTAGCGAGATTCCAGTGCCACCAACTGTGGTGTAGCCATGTGGATGTTTTTCATTGTAAGCAGGTCCTGCAATATCTAAATGTAGCCATGGTGTTTGTGGATCAATAAACTCCTTCAAAAATAATCCGGCTACTAACATTCCACCCATTCGATCGCCAATATTTGCGATATCTGCAACTGGTGAATCAAGAGAGGCTCGTAACTCAACTGGTAAAGGCATGGGCCAAAAAGCCTCACCAGCTAATTGCGCAGCTTTTAGGAATTGATTACTAAATTCTTCATTATTTGTCATTACTGCAGAGGTTCTAGTTCCAAGTGCCACAACCTGAGCACCAGTTAGTGTTGCAACATCAACAATTCCATCTAAACCACCAGCCTTCTTGCCAACCTCGGCCGCTTTAATTAATGCATCAGCTAGAACCAATCGTCCTTCAGCATCTGGATTTAAAACCTCAACAGTTTTCCCGCCGTAAATTGTTATCACATCACTTGGCCTGGTAGCAGTATCACTGACCATATTTTCAGCAAGGGGTGCCCAGCCATCAACTGCAATTGGCAGTTTTAATTGGGCAATCGCAAAAACTGCTGCAATTACTGCGGCAGCTCCTGACATATCGGACTTCATCGCCTCCATACCAGCTGCCGGCTTTAAAGCCAGACCACCGGTGTCAAAGGTGATGCCTTTGCCAACAAATGCATATCTTTTCTTTGCCTTAGCTGGTGAGTAGGAGACGTGGAAAAGTCGCGGCGGATTGGCAGAGCCTTGTCCGACACCAATTATTCCGCCATAACCAGATTTTTTAAGAGTGGCATCATTAATTATCTCTGCCTTCACTCCGTACTTTGTGGCAAGTTTTTTCATCTTTTGTGAAAATGAGTCAGGGGTTAAATGGCTTGGTGGCGTATTGATTAGATCTCGCACCAGATAAGTCTGTTCCGCAATAATTTCAGCTCGTTTGATAGCTGTTTTTGCCTGAGCAGTATCTGAAAACTTTGAGATCAAAGTTATCATTTCCAACGGCGCTTTTTGCTCTCCTTTGCTACTACCTAAAAATTCAACAAATGTGTAAGAGCCAAGTGCTGCACCTTCAGCGATGGCTGCAAGCTCCACAACAGATTTATGCGGTAAAGAAAATGTGGCAGTTTTATTACCATTTAAATGTCTGGCGGCAGCACCAGCAGCTCGTCTTAAAACCTCAGGCTCATATGATGACTTGATCTCACCCAAACCGGTAACCACAACTAACTTAGATGTTTTACCTGGAAGTTTTATCACCTCATCAGCTTTAGCAGTTGCTCCCATGGCATTTAATGTCGAAAGAAGAGCGGCGGAATCTAGTTGAGCAGCACCAGATTCAATTTGTAATTTCTTATTTGCGACCCCTAAGCCAACAACTAAAATCTCACTATCAACTTTGGCGGTTAACTTAATCTTGGCCATCGCACTCCTGTTTCAATCGTGTGAATAGATAAGCTAGAAATCGATGGCGCAAGCCTAAAGGATTCCGATAAAAGATGATAATTATCCCAAGTAGCGGAGTGAAAATAGCGGTTTAGGGCGTGTAGGTTTGGCTTATGAATCAATCACCATTGGCTGATAGACATCTGGCGGAAAAAGCAAAGATGGCTGATTTTGGTGGCTGGTTAATGCCAATTGAGTACCCCGCGACTGGAGCAATAGCTGAGTACACCGCTGTTAGAGAGCGGGTCGGATTATTTGATGTATCCCACTTAGGAAAAATCTCAGTGGTCGGAGTTGGCGCTCTTGCATACCTCAACAAAATGGTAACAAATGATCTAGAGAAAATTGATGCAGGGCAAGCCCAGTACACCCTACTTTGCAATGAAGATGGCGGGGTGGTTGATGACTTAATTGTTTACTTAAATAGTGCAGATGATTTGTTTTTAATACCGAATGCTTCAAATACTTCTGCTGTTTTTGAAGTACTCAATCAGAATGCCCCAAGTGAAATCACTATAAAGAATCTTCATAAAGATTATGCAGTACTTGCGCTACAAGGAAGAGATTCAGCAAAGGTATTAAAGCAATTAGGAGTTGATGCCACACTTGATTACATGTCATTTATTAATACAAAAGTAGATAACCTGCCAGTGATTCTCTGCCGAACTGGATACACCGGAGAGTTTGGCTTTGAGATTATTCCCCGATGGGCAGATGCTGGGCAGGTGTGGGACAAAATTGCATCAGTTATTAGCGAGTTTAATGGTGCAATTTGTGGTCTAGGTGCCAGAGATTTACTACGTACTGAAATGGGATATCCACTTCATGGCCATGAGCTCTCACTCTCCATCACACCAGTTGAGGCGGGTGCTGGCTGGGCGGTCGGATGGAGCAAGGATCAATTTCGAGGCAAAAAAGTATTAACCCAACAAAAAGAGCAGGGCAGTAAGTTGAGATTGAAAGCAATAGAGGCAATTGAGCGAGGAATTCCGAGAAAAGATATGCAGGTAAAGAACCTGCAAGGAGAGGTAATTGGAGTAGTAACCAGTGGTACCTACTCACCAGCCTTGAAAAAAGGAATTGGCTTGGCTTTAGTTAACTCAGATGTTAAAAAAGATGATCAATTATTAATTGATATCCGAGGAACTGATTCAACCTTTAAGGTCGTCTCACTTCCCTTTGTGCCATCTAAAGTTCGATAAGGCCAAGCCAGATTTCTTAAAGTAGATTTTTAGTGACCACCCCAAAATCGCCAGGCGTACTCAGCGATATTGGTGCCTACATAAAGAATGCCAAGGTGAATTGCTAGTCCTAATACTTTTGCAAGCAGGGATTTGCCAACAGTTGATCTCTTTACTGTGACAATGGCTGGTGCTTTATAGCTAGATAACATTTGGACCCCTACTCCGGAAACTTAACATTACCATTATCGGCAAAGACAAAGGCAACTGAATCACCTGGATTTAACGCCAGATCCGCCACACCCACCTGAGCCCATGCCCACTTGGTATTTAGGTCAGCTGGATTTGGCAGAGCGGGTTTGCGTTTTTCTAAAACTGCCCAATAAGCAAACTCAGCCGGCATATCTTTGCAACTTTCAATGTAATCCTCATGACCCTTGATTCCAATTGGCTCATTTGGTTTTGGCAGGTTATTTAATCGGCAAACAACCGCGGTGCCATATTTATCTGTGCCCTCGATCTTAAAGTTTGCATTTGTCATAAGCTCTAATGCAGTTGTTTGACCTTCTACATCCAAACACTTTTCAAAGGGCTTTGCTTGTGAATCTAATACGCCATAATCGATCACGACATTTACGCAGCTATCGGTGGTTTGGGCTGAGTAGAAAATTACTCCGCCAACAATTACAGCGGCAGCAATAACTCCAGGGATGAATTTCTTTATTTTTACAAATAAATTACTAAACATGTGGTGCCTCTCAAATTAGAGAGTTTCACGTAAGCGAAAAAACCCATCTAGATGAGATTTCCCGCCCCGCAATCCTCGACGGGTGGTTAAAAAATCAAATGTGTTGGGTAATCCGACTTGAAAGGAAATTCTTTCTCACGGTTGCGGGACAGCGTCGGATTCTCACCGACTTCCCCCAGTCACACTCGTAAACTTTCAATATTAAGTTGTAGGCGGATTTTGCTGATACTGGCGAAGTAAAGCAACTCACCACGCCCATTGCCTAGATAAGTCGATGCGGTTATGGTTGGTAGATGGAATATCGCCGCCTGGGCAGTACTGGTATGTATGTCTCAGAGATTACTTACGGAAACTGGATTACCCATGGCTCCCAAGTTGAGGAGCAGGCTGCTATTAAATGTGTGCGAGCTGCATTAGATCTTGGAATTACAACCTTAGATACTGCTGATGTTTATGCTGGCACACGTGCTGAATCGGTAATGGGCAAAGCATTAAAAGGTGTTAGACGTCAATCATATGAACTGTTCACCAAGGTTTATTGGCCAACTGGTACTGGTAAAAATGATCGTGGCCTTTCTCGTAAGCACATCATGGAATCATGCAATGCATCATTAAAGCGATTGAAAACCGATTACGTGGATCTATATCAAGCCCATCGATTTGATTATGAAACACCACTTGAGGAGACGTTGGGTGCCTTTGATGATTTGATAAGAAGCGGAAAAGTTTTGTATATAGGTTTTTCAGAGTGGAATGCCGAACAAATAGCGGCCGCGCTAAAGATTCAAGATCAAAAGGGTTACTACCGTTTTATCTCTAGCCAACCTCAGTACTCAATGTTGTGGCGAGTTATTGAATCCCAGGTAGTGCCACTTTCTGAAAAAGAGGGGATTGGTCAGATTGTTTGGTCACCTATAGCCCAAGGAGTGTTAACCGGTAAGTACCTGCCAGGAAAGAAAGCCCCGGCTGGTTCACGCGCAACTGATAAAAAAGGTGGCGCAAATATGATCTCTGGATTTATGAAGGAGCCAATATTAAAAGCGGTGCAAAAGCTAGCTCCAATTGCAGCAAAGGTTGATTTAACACTTGCCCAGCTTGCAATCGCTTGGGTGCTACAAAATCCAAATGTCTCCAGTGCCATTATTGGCGCAACTAAACCCTCTCAAATCAAAGAGAATGTGAAGGCATCTGGGGTAAAGCTTGAGCAATCAATTATGAGTGAGATTGATGCTGTATTAAAAGATGTGATTACAACTGATCCAGCCAAGACTATTAGCCCAAAACCAAGGGCCTAGAACTTACTTTTTCTTATTATTTTTCTTAACCGGTCCTACCTGAGGGGCAGGGGCGCGTAATCTGCGCAATTGGGTTGCTCTCATCCAACCGTAGAGGCCAATTCCTCGAGTCGGTTCATCTGGAAATTTCTCTCTAACAATTCTTTTAATTCGACGAGATAAAAATATGCCATCTAATGTTATAAAGATCATCGATGAGTACATCACCGCAACAGCTGCAAGTTGAACTGCTGGGATGGGAATTACGGTGAGAAATAAAACCACCATAATGATAATCAGGAAGTACTCGGTAACAGATTTACGCTCATCAATGTAATTTCTTACAAATCTTCTAGCCGCACCACGATCTCTAAGTGGCAGTGCAGATTCTTCACCTCGCATATAGGCAGCTCTTGCCTCCATACGACGTTTTCTTGCCTGCTCTTTAAGTGCTCGTTTTGCCTCTTTACTAGCACCCGGTGAAAGAGATGAAACCTTTAACTTTGCCTCAGCCTCTTTGCGCTTAGGAGTGGGCTTACCTTTTTTTTCTGCCATGAGATTAAGGTAGGGCTAACATTTGATCTAATGCAACTTTTGCATACTTTGCCACATCCTCTTTAACCTTTATCTGGTTAACCAAGCGGCCATTTACCAAGGACTCCATCGCCCAGACAAGATGCGGCAGATCAATTCGATTCATTGTCGAGCAATAGCACACAGTTTTATCTAAGAAAACTATCTGTTTATCGGGATTCTCATTTGCTAACCGCTGGACCAGATTTAGCTCAGTTCCAATTGCCCATTTAGAGCCGGCAGGTGATTGGGTGACAGTTTTGATAATCATTTCTGTGCTACCAACAACATCAGCATTGGAAACAACATCATGTTGGCACTCTGGATGAACCAATACCTTCACCCCAGCAAGCTTTTGCCTAACCTCAACTATGTTTTGTAAGGTAAATCTGCCATGAACTGAGCAATGTCCCCGCCATAAAATTACCTTGGCACTCTTTATCTGATCCTCAGTTAAACCACCATTTGGCTTCCATGGGTTATAAACCACACAATCTGATAGAGATAAGCCCAGTGAGGCAATTGCGGTGTTTCGGCCTAGATGTTGATCGGGTAAAAACAAAATCTTCTCACCCTTTTCAAATGCCCACTTCATTGCTCGTGCGGCATTTGATGAGGTACAAACTGCGCCATGATTTTTTCCGGTAAATGCCTTGATAGCTGCAGAGGAGTTCATATAGGTAATTGGCGTAGTAACTTTTGCGACACCAATTTTCTCCAACACCTGCCAACAATCGGCGACCTGGGATGCCGTTGCCATATCTGCCATTGAACAACCAGCGGCCAGATCAGGCAAAATTACCTTTTGGTTTGCAGTAGTTAATATGTCAGCACTTTCGGCCATGAAGTGAACACCACAGAAAAAAATAAACTCAGCCTTACTATTATCAGCAGCTGCTTGAGCTAACTTAAATGAGTCACCTCGAATATCGGCAAATGCAATTACTTCATCTCTTTGATAGTGATGTCCCAAAACCATGGCCTTATCACCAAGCTGCTGCCGGGCTGCTACTGCACGGGCAACCAATTGCGGATCACTTGCAGCAGGCAGTTCACCCTCGCAGGAGACGCCGCGCTCGCTACCTAGATCTGCACCACTGCCAAGCAGTAGAAGATCACTTATTCCCATATGAGCAAGTGTAAACGCTCACAGGTTTTGATGAGGAAATATCTGCCAGGAACTAGTAGCCTATGAGCCTAAGTTCAATATTGGAGACTAAGTGAGTATGAGCACAGAGACAACAACTACAAGTACAAGCATTGCATTATCTGATGTTGCAGCCCAAAAGGTTGCTTCCTTGCTAAAGCAAGAGGGTCGAGATGATTTAAGTCTTCGTGTTGCAGTCCAACCAGGTGGCTGCTCTGGTCTTCGTTACCAACTTTACTTTGATGATCGAAGCCTGGATGGTGACACTGTTACTGAGTTTGGTGCCGAAAAAGTAAAGGTTGTAACTGACAAAATGAGTACGCCATATTTGATGGGTGCCACAATTGATTTTGTTGACACAATTGAAAAACAAGGCTTCACAATTGATAATCCAAATGCCCAAGGCTCATGCGCCTGCGGCGACTCATTTAACTAATTAAAGTTATTTAAAAATTATGAAGGTGGCGGTCGCCGGCTCAGTCGGTGGCGACCACATCATGAGCTTTGGTGGCAAATTTACCGACTCATTGGTTGCTGGATCCTTGGCTAAAGTCTCACTCTCATTTTTGGTTGATACCTTAGAGATTAGGCGCGGTGGCTGTGGTGCCAATATCGCATTTGGAATGGGTGCCTTAGGTTTAAATCCAATATTGATAGCTGCAGTTGGTAGAGATTGGGTTGATTACGAAGCATGGCTTAAGCGACATGGTGTGGATACCTCACATGTTCTAGTCTCAGAAAAATTACACACCGCGACATTTATGGTTACCACCGATACAGAGTTAAATCAGATTGCCTCCTTTTTTCCTGGCGCAATGAGTGAGGCAAGAAATATTGAGTTATCACCAATCATAGAAAAGAGTGGCAAATTTGATTTACTAGTTATCTCACCCGATGACCCTGAGGCGATGATGCGCTACTCAGATATGGCTCGAAATTTGCAGATTCCGGTGGCTGCAGATCCATCGCAACAGATGGCGCGAATGGATGGCAAAGAGATTGCGCAATTAATTGAAGGTGCAAAGTACTTATTTCTAAATGAGTATGAGTTAGCACTTGCAATTCAAAAAACTGGCTGGACCGATCGACAATTATTTGATCGAGTACAAGTTCGGGTGGTAACCCTTGGCTCTAAGGGGGCTCAAATTGAAGAACATGGCAAAGAGACAATTTATGTTGGGGTACCGAAAGAGAGGCAGAAGTTAGATCCAACTGGTGTTGGCGATAACTTTAGATCTGGATTTATTGCTGGTCTTTCTTGGGGCTTAGGACATGAAAGATGTGGACAGTTAGGATCAATGCTCGCCACCTATTGCATTGAAACAACTGGCACGCAGGAGTACCGCTTTACCAAAGAGGAGTTTCTCACCAGATTTGAGGGCGCTTATGGCAAGGCGGCAGCAGATGAAATCAAGCCACATCTAAATGTTCGGTTAGTTGGCTAGTTTTTTCGAAGCGTTTCAATAGATATTTTTAATGCTTGGCAAAAATCTTTAACCATCTGCTCAGTTATATCTTTGTGAAGCGTTAATCTAATGTTGCCGGTGATGGGGCGATTCATTGCTGCTAAAACATGGCTTGGCTGCATATCAGCTGACTTACATGCTGAACCTGAGTCAACGGCAAAGCCGGCGGATTCCAATTGCAAAAGTAATCTATCCGCCTCTACCTTGCTTACTGAAAAGGAGAGAAACTTAGATAAACCATCTAAGTTGGAGGCAATATCGACCTCAGAAATTTGCGAAGAAATAAACTCAATTATGTACTTTTTCAACTTTGGTCTGATCTCCTCTTGGCCAAGGTATGCAGTTAGTGCCAGTGAGCTAGCAATAATTAAGGGGATTGAGTAAGTACCTGGAACTCTTGTTAAATCATTATGGGGCAGGGGATTTCGCCATTTATCAGGGGCTTTAATAACTAAAATGCCAACCCCGGCTGGCCCTTGCCAGGAGCTGCTATCAAATAGGGCGGTTTGGTAATCAAAGTTTGGCAAGGCCTCCACCCCACTTGCTGTGCAATCTGCGAAAACTAATCCAGAGGCGGGCGCACTTGGCTGTAGGTTTCCGGTCTCACCATTTGCCACCTGCCAAACCACAACATCATTCTCTTGAGCTGCATATGGAAGGATTGCGCCATTCTTGTCTACTGACAAGCAATCAACCTTGCGTCCATGATTTTCTTCATGAGCGGCAACTGCAAAAATTCTTTGTCGATCAATGCTGGAATGAATCAATTTACTATTAGATTTTAATAACCCAGAAATTCCTAACTGAAATCCAATATCACTCTCACCTAAGAATTCGATTTCATCGGGGCGAACCTTTAGGACAGAAGCAAAATTTTCTCTTACCTGTTGCAGCAAAATTGCAACCTCTCTTGAACTAGCATTTAACTTATTTGGATCAGCCCAACCCTTAGAAAAAGATTGATTTAATTGGGCCATTGCCGCAGGATGAAGCACTCTTTCCTGCTGAAAGTCGGCTGTGATGCGAACCACCATCTACCCCCAACCAGCTGCGTATGAGATTGCTAGGGCAGAAGGTTATCCTTAACCCTATGCGTATGGCTGCCCGAAAATCCCTGATTCCATTGTTGGCATTAAGCCCATTGTTGGCCGGATGTGCGCAATCTGAAGTATCCGGACTGGGTTTTGAAGAGGGTATCTCAAGCGTAAATGACCAATCACTTTCACTTTGGCAAGGCGCTTGGATCGCCGCTGGTGTAGTTGGAATCATTACCTTGATCTTGATTTTGTGGCCGGTATTTTTTCATCGCAAGAAAGATGAAAACTTTCCCAAGCAAACTCAGTACAACATTCCAGTTGAGGTTGCCTACACAGTTATTCCCTTAATAATTGTGGCAGTTCTTTTCTATTTCACAGTTCAGCGCGAATCAAAAATTGTAAAGATCTCACCTGATGACCAAATCTCACATTTTATTGATGTAGTCGGCTTCCAATGGTCTTGGCAGTTCAAACATAGAAGTGCTGGAGAGTACAAGAGTGCAACCATTACCGGAACTCCAGCGCAGCCACCAACCTTGGTTCTGCCACAGGGCGAGCGGGTTCGTTTTACCTTAGATGCCAATGATGTTGTCCATGGTTTTTGGATTCCAGCTTTTATGATCCAAATGCAAAATTTGCCTGGCGTGACAAATCAATTGGAGTTCACCGCTAATAAGTTAGGGACCTACCCTGGAAGGTGCAACATTTTATGCGGGCGAAACCACGCTCAGATGTTGTTCACAGTTAAGGTTGTGACCGCCAGTGAGTACCAAAAATATTTAGATGATTTAGTAGCCGAAGAGAAAGCAGTAACCTCATGACCACATACGCTCCACGTCCGGTACTTTCATCACCTGCTGCTCCCGCGCCAACCTCTAAGGGCAAGCTGTTAGTTAAGTGGTTGACATCTACCGATCACAAGACAATTGGTTACCTTTACCTGATCACCTCATTCGCTTGGTTTTTAATTGGTGGCTTACTAGCACTTCTACTGCGCGGTGAATTGGCAAGACCTGGCATGCAATTTTTAAGCAATGAGCAGTACAACCAAATATTTACGATGCACGGCACCATCATGTTGTTGATGTTTGCAACTCCACTCTTTGTTGGTTTCGCAAATGTCATTATGCCGCTACAAATTGGCGCAGCGGATGTGGCCTTCCCTAGATTAAACATGCTCTCTTATTGGCTCTATCTGTTCGGTGGCACCATGGCATTTATTGGATTTATCACTCCTGGGGGAGCGGCATCATTTGGCTGGACGGCATATGCACCACTATCAAATGCGCAATACTCACCAGGAATTGGTGCAGATCTTTGGTTAATGGGATTAGCGATTGGTGGTTTAGGAACTATTTTAGGTGGCGTTAACTTTGTAACCACAATTTTAACTATGCGAGCACCAGGTATGACGATGTTTAGAATGTCAATCTTTTCTTGGAATGTTCTCCTAACATCAATTTTGGTATTGATTGCATTCCCACCCCTGGCAGCAGCTTTCTTAGCCTTGGAATCAGATCGTTTATTTGGTTCACATATATTTGATCCAGCAAATGGCGGAGCAATGTTGTGGCAGCACCTATTTTGGTTTTTTGGTCACCCTGAGGTGTACATCTTGGCGTTACCATTTTTTGGTATTGCAACAGAGATTTTGCCAGTATTTAGTCGCAAACCAATCTTTGGTTACAAAGGGTTAATTGCGGCAACAATTGCAATTGCAGCCCTTTCAGTCGCGGTATGGGCTCACCACATGTATGCCAGTGGACAGGTGCTCCTGCCCTTCTTCTCCTTTATGACATTTTTGATTGCAGTACCAACTGGAGTCAAGTTCTTTAACTGGATAGGAACGATGTGGCGTGGATCTGTCACATTTGAAACACCAATGCTGTTTGTGCTTGGCTTCTTGATTACATTCTTATTTGGTGGATTAACTGGTGTTATTTTGGCAAGCCCACCACTTGATTTCGCAGTCTCAGCCTCCTACTTCGTGGTTGCCCACTTCCATTATGTGTTATTTGGAACTGTGGTCTTTGCGATGTTTGCTGGATTTTATTTCTGGTGGCCAAAATTCACCGGAAGGATGCTGGATGAAACCTTAGGCAAGATTCACTTCTGGACCTTATTCTTTGGATTCCATCTAACATTTCTAATTCAGCACTGGCTTGGAATCAAAGGTTTCCCTCGTCGCTATGCAGATTATTTAGCCTCTGATGGCTTCACCTTTATGAATATGGTTTCCACTGTAGGTTCTGGCCTATTGGCACTCTCCATGATTCCATTCTTCCTAAATATCTGGCAATCACGGACATCGCCAATGGTGAATACCGATGATCCATGGGGATACGGCTCATCTTTGGAGTGGGCAACCTCTTGTCCACCACCGCGACACAACTTCACCTCAATGCCAAGAATTCGAAGTGAAAGACCAGCTTTTGATCTTCATTATCCGCATATGGCGCAGAAGGAAAAACATTAATGAAGACTAGCTGGGTTTTGTTTGTTGGCTTGGCAGTTTTTTACTTTGTAATGGCAATCATCTACTGGCAGGTTGGCGGTGAGCCAGTAGGTATCACTGCGATTTTGTTGAGTGGTGGTTTATCGTTAATTGTTGGTTTTTATCTATGGTTCACCGCTCGCCGACTGGGAAATGTTTTACCAGAGGACAACTTGCAAGGTGAGATTGCAGATTCAGCTGGTGAAATTGGTTTTTTCTCACCACACTCATGGTGGCCATTACCAGTAGCATTATCAGCAACTGCTGTCGGTGTCGGACTTTTGATTGGCTGGTGGTTAGTTCTAATTGCAGTCGGATCTTTAATAATTTCAATCCTTGGTTTAGTTCTGCAGTATGAGCGTCCTTCAAATTCAGTGCACTAACAATGAAAGAAAGAGCTGAGATAGTAGAGACGGGCATACCGCTCTTTTATAAGGCCCAGATTGAAATAGCAGCTCCAGCAAATAAGATTTTCGATTTTTTATCTAATCCAGATAACCACCTACTAATGGATGGCTCTGGCATGCTTAGAGGAAAAATAAAAGGACCTAATCGTTTATTTTTAGGTGCAAAGTTTGGTATGAAAATGCGTTACGGAATTCCATACTTTATTACTAATCAAGTTGTTGAGTACCAAGAGAATAAAGTTATTGCCTGGCAGCATTTAATGCGTAACGTATGGCGATATGAGATTGTAGAAAAATCTACCAGTAATTGCCTGGTAATTGAAAGTTGGGATGGACGTAATGCACTTTGGAAATGGTGGGTAGATGACTCATATAAATGGGTTCCAAAAGCCATGGCTAGAACCTTGGTAAGGCTAAAAGGATTAGTATCTGAATGAGCTTGATCATACCAACTGACTCTTCGATCGATCAGTTAGCAAGTTCTGCTGTTGAAAATGCTCGAAAACTTATCTCCGAAGCCAAACCAAATCTAAAAAGATACGACAAAGCAAGTAGAAAAAGGTTTACTAGATTATTTAAAGACCCAAAAGCAATATCGGTCACGGTTTCCCTAACTGATGAGGTTATGCGAATTTCTTCGCCAAAAGATGCGGTTAGAATTTTAAGAAAAGCGGCTAAAGATGCCTCCTTTGCAGGTTTTGGTTTTATCAACACCATTGGTTTGAAACTAATTGCCTTACTTTCAAAACTTCTCCCAAAACCAGTTTTATTTGCAGTTCATACTCAGGTGAAACTTTTGTCAAAAGGAATAATCCTTCCAGCTGAAAAAAAGCAACTTTCTAGACAAATAAAGCGAAGAGCCAAAAAAAGAATCAGATTAAATATCAATGTTCTAGGAGAAGCTGTTTTGGGCGAAAAGGAAGCAGCTGAGCGATTTGAACGCGTACTTGAGATGATGGAGCGTGATGAAGTCAATTACGTATCGGTCAAACTTTCATCGGTGGTCAGTCAAATCATTGCATTAGATCGGGTTGGGACATTAGAGCGAGTGAGTGTCAAGTTGCGGGAGATTTATCGAAAATCTATTGCCACTAATACTTTTGTCAATTTGGATATGGAAGAGTTTCGCGACCTACGATTGACTGTAGATGCGTTTAAGTTGGTATTAAGTGAAGGCGAGTTTAAAAATCTTTACGCAGGCTTGGTTTTGCAAGCTTATCTGCCTGAATCCCATGAGGTTTTTGCCGAATTGGTTGAGTGGTCACAATCTCGGAATACTCAATCAGGAGGAGTTATCAAGATTAGATTAGTAAAGGGTGCAAATCTTGCAATGGAAAAAGCTGAAGCAGAGTTACATGGCTGGGTAGCAGCACCTTATCAATCCAAACCAGAGGTAGATGCTAGTTATTCAAGATTGTTAGATACAGCGCTTAGACCTGAAAATGCGCGGGCAGTAAGAATTGGAGTAGCTAGTCACAATCTTTTTCACATTGCATTTGCGCTAGAGATTGCAAAAAAGCGAAATGTGATGGAGCAGTTGGATCTAGAGATGCTTGAAGGAATGGCAAATCCTGAGGCACTAGCAATTGCAAATAGATCCTTGCCAATTTTGCTCTACGCACCTGTCACTAGAGGTAATGATTTTGCATCTGCAGTTGCTTACCTGGTGCGAAGGCTGGATGAGAACACTGCGCCAGAGAATTATCTAAGGTCTTCATTTGAAATGGGTTCTGATCCAAGTAAATTTGCTGAGCAATCTGAGCGATTTTTGCAAAGTGTCACGCAGCGACATCAAGTTTCAACAAACAGTATTCGACATAAAGCCATTAAATTTGCAGTTGTAGATAAATTTGAAAATGCCCCAAATGCAGATCTCACAAGGGATTCATTTGTTTCAAAGCTTTCTAAAGAGATGAAGAGAGTGCATGAACAGCCGAAGTACCAGATTCCAATTGTGATCGATGGTAAGGAGATTTTTGATCGAACTTTGATTGATGGCAATGACCCTTCAGATAATGCTCATGTTTGGTATCAATATGCTGTTGCAAAGAAGAGTGATCTTGAGATTGCAATCAATGCCGCAAAAAAGTCACTACCAGCCTGGGATAAGTTAGGAGCGCAAGCTAGAGCTAAACTTTTGAAAGAGTTTGGTCAGATTGCTCACTCTCAGATGGAAGAGAGTATTGCAATCATGTCAAAAGATGCAGGTAAAACTGTGGCGGAAGCTGATCCAGAGATTTCAGAGGCTATTGATTTTGCAAACTACTACGCACTTTCTGCAATTTCATTAAATCTAGAAAAAGAGTCCTCGCCAGTTGGTGTAGTTGTCGTCGTACCACCATGGAACTTCCCCTATGCAATACCTACCGGTGGTATTTGCGCAGCCTTGGCGGCTGGAAATACAGTGATATTCAAATCAGCACCAGAGACTGTTGCTACATCTTGGCACTTAGTAAATCAATTATGGAAAGCGGGAATACCAAAAGATGTACTGCAATTTGTCTCAACGGAAGATAATGAGGTTGGCCAAGCATTAATTAGCCATGAAGATGTCAACGCCGTTATTTTAACTGGTGGCTATAGCACTGCACTTTTATTCTCTTCATGGCGTAATGAGTTAAATCTCTTAGCTGAAACTAGTGGTAAAAATGCCATGGTATTAACAGCTTGTTGCGATATAGATGTTGCGGTAAAGGACTTAGTGCAATCAGCCTTTGGACATGCAGGGCAAAAATGCTCAGCCGCCTCACTTGCGATTGTAGAAAAGAGTATTTATCAAAATCCAATATTTAGAAAGCAGTTGCTTGATGCGGTTCAATCTCTGACAGTAGGTGCTGGTTACAACCTTGCTACAACTGTTGGACCAATTATCAAGAAATCAGAGGCTAATCTGCAACGAGCCCTTACTACCTTAGATGAAGGTGAGGAGTGGTTGTTAAAACCAGCACAGTTAGATGAGGCTGGATTAATTTGGTCTCCCGGCATTAAAACTGGTGTTAAACCAGGCTCTTGGTCACATTTAAATGAATGGTTTGGACCTGTACTTGCCATCATGGTTGCCCCTGATTTGAAAACAGCAATTAGTTGGCAGAATGCAACTGATTTTGGTTTAACTGCTGGTATTCAATCATTAGATCCAAATGAGTGTGAGTACTGGATTGAAAATGTAGAGGCTGGGAATTTGTATGTAAATCGTGGTGTTACCGGCGCCATAGTTAACCGACAACCCTTTGGTGGTTGGCGTAAAAGTTCTGTAGGGGCTACAGCCAAAGCAGGCGGGGCAAATTATGTCGCCACTTTGCGTAATTGGAATCAAATGAAGCACTTTTTACCTATGAAAGAGGCAGCTAATAAGTGGATTAAATCAACCGGGTGCCTAGCAATAGATTGCTCATCACTTGAGGTTGAGCAAAATGTTCAACGGTATAGAAGATATAAAAAAGGATTTTTGATCAGAATTGAAAGTGGAACTAGTAAAGATGAATTAGATTTTTTAGCTTGGCTTAAAAAAGATTTAGGAGTGATTACCAGGTTAAGTAGTGACACATTGATTCCTGGTTTAGCCAACTTGGTGGTGGAAAGTGCTGAAGAGTTTGCTGATCATGCACTTGAATTTGATCGAGTCCGATGGCTCTCAGCTGAGATACCACCAGTCTATGAATTGATGAAAAATGGCATATCATGTGATCGTAGGCCAATAACTTCACGCGGTGATATTGAAATTTCCCGTTGGTTTTTGGAGCAAAGTGTCTCAATTACCCAACATCGTTATGGAAATACAAATGCTGGGCCAAAACCAAAGTGTGCTGGATTAAATTTCTAGCTTCTATCGATTGATCAGTGGATCCACTACAGAAGCAATCAGACTTGGTTTGCCGGTAATTCGCTCTTCAATATCTGCTGCAACTGTGGCTTTAAAACCAGCGTTTACCGCTAAATATCTAATTGGCTCAGGCTCCCATCTACCTATCTTCTGATTCACAAATGGTAACTCCGGAGTTTTCTCACCACTAACTATTTGCGCTAAGGTTTTTGCAGCAAGATAAGAAAGGGTTACACCATCTCCAACATAGCCACCGATTGCCGCTTGGCCAGTTGCTCGGTTGTAATTTAAATAACTTTGCCATCTTCTTGTTAGGGCAACTGGACCACCCCAACGGTACTCAAACTTGATTGATTGTAATTGCGGAAACCACTTAACTGCTCTTCTTTCTAAGGCTGAATGCATACGATTGTCGATTTCACTGCGTTCTGAAAGCCGTGAAAATAATTTATATCGAACACCTCGCCCACCAATTGCAAGCCGATTATCTGCAGTGATTTGGGCATATGTGATTAAGTTGCATGCCTCCTGAAATGTGGCTCGTTGAGAATTTCTTATCTGATTTAAAATCTCTTTAGGCAATGGCTGGGTTGCCACCATAAGAGAATAGATTGGTATTTGCTGGTGAGCCATCCATTTGCGGGCAGTAAAAGCCTCAGTCGCTCGAATAGAAATTTGGCAAGAAATCTTGTGGCCATTTACTAAAACTTGCCTATCAAAAATTTCTTCTACCTTTGAATTTTCAAATATTTCAACACCAATACCTTCAAGATACTTTGCTAGATATTGGGTCAAACTAAAAGGGTTTAAGGCTGCACAGTGGGGGGTGTAAACCCCACCTTTAATATTTGCAACATTGAGTAAATCACTAGCCTGAGTTTGAGTTAATAATGTGTGCTCATCATCAACTTGTGAAGAAATCCTGGTCAGTTGTGCTTTATTGGTAGCAAAAACTAAAGCCCCACCTTTTGCAAAATCAATCTGCCAGTTATTTGATTGAGATATTTGACCAATCTCATCAATTGATTCAATTAACCCGCTGCGTAAATTCTTATATATTTGAATTCCATGCTCTTTAATAAGTCGAGCATTTGAGGTTGGATACTCTGCCGAAGCCCAGCCACCATTGCGCCCACTGGCACCAAAGCCAACATACTTGTCTTCAAAAATCGCAATCTTTAAGGAAGGTTGTAATTGTTTAAGGTGGTAGGCACTCCATAAGCCACTAAATCCACCGCCAATTATTGCCACATCAAAGCTATTTGATGAATTAATAGATTTGCGCAAGGGTAAAGATGTCTCACCTCGCCACAGGGATCTGTTCACATACTTATTGTAGTAAGGGCCTCTTTATTTTAAGTATGCAGGCAAATGAGTAGGAAAATTAGGACAAAGAAACAACCCCACACTTTAGTGCGGGGTTGTAACCTTACTTATATCGCTTAGTGATGACCGCTCTCGAGCTCTTTAATCTCAGTAGCAGTTGGCTTTGGTATGTTTTCAGCATTAGCTGCACTAAATCTCGCTTGTAACCTTGCCCTGAAGCCCTTTGGATTTAAAACCCCTTGGCTATCTTCTGCCACCAAGGTAATGGCTTTAGGTTGCTCATGTTGAGTCAGAGTGAACTTCTTCTCTGGTGATAACTCTTCATGAATCTCTATGTACTCGCCATGCGGCAACATAACCAATCGGCCAGTCTCTTTACCATGTAGTACAGCTTCACGATCTGCCCGTTGCAGGGAAAGACATATGCGCTTGGTAATCACAAATGCTAATGGTGGCAGAACAATGATTCCGATTCGTGAGAACCACATGATCTGATTGATAGTTAAGTCAAAGTGGGTGGCAATCAAATCATTTCCACCATTAATTAGTGCTACCACCATAAATGTTAATGACATAACACCTAGAGCTGTTCGATTTGGCACATTTCGTGGACGATCCAATAGGTGGTGTTCGCGCTTATCACCAGTCATCCAACTTTCAATAAATGGGTAAAGCGCCATGCCGGTGAAAATAATTCCTGGAATGATTAATCCTGGCAACAAAATATTCCACGAGATGGTGTAACCAAAGAGGTAAGTTTCTAATGGCGGCGCCATGCGGACTAATCCATCTAGCCAACCCATGTACCAATCTGGTTGCGAACCTGCTGAAATTTGTCCGGGCGTATATGGACCATATAGCCAAATAGGATTTATGGAAGCAACAGCTCCTAAGAAAGCGGTGATTCCAAATACAATGAAGAAGAAGCCGCCAGCTTTCGCCATGTAGACCGGCATCAATGGGTAGCCGACAACATTCTTCTCAGTTCTACCAGGTCCTGGATATTGAGTGTGCTTCTGGTACCAAACCAACATTAAGTGCACGGTAATTAATGCTAAGAAAATTCCTGGGATCAATAGGACGTGCACAATATAAATCCGGGGAATAAACACCTCACCTGGAAATGCTCCACCAAATGCAAAGAATGAAAGATAGGTACCAACTACTGGAATAGATTGAATAATTGCGTGGGCAATTCTTACACCAGTTCCAGATAACAAATCATCTGGCAGTGAGTAGCCAAGGAAGCCTTCAACGATTCCAAGTGTTAGCAGGGCAATACCTAAAATCCAGTTGAACTCACGTGGCTTACGAAACGCACCTGTAAAGAAAACTCTCATAAGGTGAACCACAATTGCAGCCATAAAAATCAGCGCTGCCCAGTGGTGAATTTGTCGCATCAATAGCCCACCACGAACATCAAAGGAGATATGGAGAGCTGAGGCGTATGCCGCACTCATTTCGACATCCTTTAGCGGTTGATAACTTCCTTCATAAGTTACGTGGCGCATCGATGGATCAAACCAAAAACTCAAAAAAGTGCCAGACAATAGAAGAATTACAAATGAGTAAAGTGCAATCTCACCCAACATAAAGGACCAGTGATCTGGAAATACCTTTTGAAGGTTCTTTCTCATCCACTTAGCAGCACCAGTGCGTTCATCTACATAATTGGCAACTGTTCCTGCCACTCTTTCACGTGCGGTCATGATTTCCTCTCCCAGAAGCTAGGTCCTACTGCCTCGCTAAATGGTTGTTTAGCAATTAAATACCCTTCACTATCAACGGTGATAGCAAGTTGGGGTAGTGGACGAGCTGATGGACCAAAGATCACTTTGGCAGCCCGAGTTACATCAAAGGTTGATTGGTGACATGGACATAGTAAATGTTTTGTAGTTTGCTCATACAAAGCCACAGCACAACCCATATGAGAACAAATCTTTGAGAAAGCAATAATTCCCTCATGAGTCCAAGATAATCTCTCTGGATCTAATTGGAACTCAGATGGTCGAATTCTTATTAATAAAACCGCATCCTTGGCAATATCCTCTAAGGTGCGCTTTTTACCAGGAGGTAGTGCCGGCATAACTTGGGCAACTCCACCAACCTCTAAATCACTTGGCTTAATTGGTCGATCACCTGGATCTGTGACCAATCTTGTTCCAGCCGCCCAATTAGTTTCATTTAAAGAATTGCCTGGCAAAGGTCCTAGGTCTCTAAGCAAGATGACCGCAGGCAAACCAGCAAGGCCTGCTGCAGCTGCCAGAGTGCGTTTGATTAGTGGTCGGCGTCCAAGGCCAGCAATCGCAGCACCCTCTTTAGCGGTGGCAACAAACTCCTGTCGATCCTTCTCCTCAGATTTCATCTCATGGCGATAAGCAATTACCTCTTGATCTGGCATCAAAGTTTTAGCCCAATGAACTGCACCAAAACCAATAAATAACAAGCTGGCAGCCATACCGATACCAATACCTAATTGATGAGCATTGGTTGTGCCCATTATTGGCAAGAAGATGAAGACATCCTCTTTAATAAAAAAGAATGAGTAGATAAACAACAAGGTGCCAGCACCAGAGAGTGAAAATAAAACTGCTACCTGTCGTTCAGCTCTTTTGGCTGCAATTGGATCGGTATCTGCTTTTCGATGAACATGCTCAGGCAATCCGGGATCTGCTAATGGCTCTAACTCTTTAGACATTTGCCTACCTTGCCTTCGCAGTTAACCAGACAGCAATTGCAATTAACAATCCAAGCCCAAATGTCCAAACTAATAAACCTTCAGTTACGGGACCCACTCGACCAAGGGGAGCACCACCAAGATTTGGCTCACTTTCTGCAGCCTTAATCCACTTGATAATTGAAAGCTTTTCTTGCGGAGTAATAATTTTGTCAGAGAAAACTGGCATCGCCTGTGGACCGGTAATCATCGCTTCATAGATATGTTTTGGTTCAACACCCATAACAGTTGGCGCGTACTTGCCCTGAGTTAATGCTCCACCTTGGCCGGCAAAGTTGTGACACATTGCGCAGTTATTTCTAAACAACTCACCACCATCAGCGGTATTGCCATCTCGTTCCCATTTAATTTCCTCATTGGTGTATGCACGTGGTCCTGGAGCCAAGGATGCAACATAGGCAGCAAGTGCTGCCACCTCCTCTTCGTTATAAACAGGAGCCTTACGCATCGCTTGTTGACTCATATCCTGCATCGGCATACGGCCTGTTGCGACTTGAAAATCAACAGAGGCAGCACCAACACCAATTAAGGATGGTCCAACTGCAGCACCCTCACCATTTAAGCCGTGGCATGAGGAGCAACCCTTTAAAAATATCTGTTGACCTTCTGCAATCAAAGTGGATCGAGCAGCAGCATCAACAGCACTTGGTGCTTCAGTTGCACTGGCTACCGAAAAGGTTAAGCCAATTCCAAAGAGGGCAAAGAGAAGTAACAATGGTGTTGCAAATTTGTGCCTGCGGTATTTCGATATAAATTTCATAATTATTTAATCAGGTAGATGGCAGCAAATAATGCGATCCAAACAATATCGACAAAGTGCCAGTAGTAGGAGACCACAATTGCTGTGGTTGCTTGGGAGTGACCAAATTTTTGTGCTCTGAAAACCCTAATTAGCACAATCAAGAAAGCGATAAGACCACCAGTTACATGCAAGCCATGGAATCCGGTTGTCATGTAGAAGACTGAACCATAAGCACTAGATGCCAATGTGACATTTTCACTAACCAACACCGCATACTCATAAACTTGACCAGCAATAAAAAACGCGCCCATTAAAAATGTTAATGAGAACCACTCTCGCATTCCCCACTTACTTATCTGCCACAAACTTCCAGTTCTGCGAGCTTGAAAACGCTCCGCGGCAAAGACGCCGTATTGGCAGGTAACTGAGGAGAGCACTAAGACTGTTGTGTTGGTTGCGGCAAATGGAATATTTAACAATCCAGTTGATTCAGCCCAAATAGTTGGACCCTGTACTGCACGGGTGGTGAAGTACATGGCAAAGAGTGCGGCAAAAAACATTAACTCTGAGGAGAGCCAGACAATGGTGCCAACTGCAACTAGGTTAGGGCGATTGGTTTTAACCGATGGCGTTGCGTAGGTGGTCATAGGGCAGATTATTCCCGAAATAGGCAGGAATAGCCTCATTTAGGGATGGGGTAGCAGCCCTACTATCTGGTGAAACTGATCACCTAACCAGTTGAAATGTGATGGGCGACTTACATATCGGCCTAGGTAGGATTATCGACATGCAAAAGTTGATTCTCGCCCTTTACTCAGATGATTCAACGGTCCGAAGCTCTGTTATCGCCGCCCTTGGTAAACAGTTGGATAAGGATTTGCCACTCCATGAGATTAAAGAGTTTGCTACTGCTGATGCACTTCGGCTTTATGTTGATAGCAAAAAACAGGTTGATCTTTTTATTTTAGATGCGGAAGCGGTTCCTGAAGGTGGCATGGGAGTATGCCGACAATTAAAGGACGAAGTTTTTAACTGTCCGCCGGTTTTATTAATCACCGCCCGCACCTCTGATAATTGGCTTGCAACATGGTCAAAAGCAGAGGCAACAGTTATGCATCCAATTGATCCATTTACCATTGCCGCTAAATGCGCCGGTTTGCTGAAATCTAATTCTGCGCTCGCAAAATAGTTAAGTAGTGCAAATGAAGTGGGATCAAATATTTGCCGCTCTAGCTGATAAAAAAGATTTATCCAATGAGCAAATAACTTGGGGGATGTCCCAGATTTTAGAGGGTGTTGCAAGCACTGAGGACATCAAAGCATTTTTAACTGGTTTAAAAGCCAAGGGCGAGAGCGCTGAAGAGGTAGAGGCATTAGTTGCTCAGATGTATAAATATTGTGCTCCAATTAATATCTCAGAGCGAGCAGTGGACACAGTTGGCACCGGAGGAGATGGTGCAAACACTATAAACATCTCAACCACCGCAGCGATTATCACCAATGCTGCAGGAGCTCGCGTGGTCAAGCATGGTAATCGAGCAGCCTCCTCCAAATCAGGCTCAGCAGATCTGCTTGAAGCACTTGGTGTAAAAATTGATCTAACTGGCAAAGAGGTTGAACAAACTGTTCACAAAATTGGAATTGGCTTCTGCTTTGCCCCAGTATTTCACTCAGCGATGAAACATGCAGTGGCTGCCCGAAAAGAATTGGGTGTGCCGACAGTCTTTAATATTTTGGGGCCGCTAGCAAACCCGGCAAAGCCGATTGCAGCTGCAATTGGTGTCGCCAGATCTGAGTTACTTCCTCTGATGGCACAGGTTCTACTCGATCAAGGCAAAGAGGGGTTTGTGTTTCGTGGCGATGATGGAATTGATGAGGTGTCAATTTCAACCACCACCACTGTAATTCAGATAAGTAAAGGCAAGTTAAAGCAGGAGATATTTAATCCATCTGAACTGGGAATAGCTACATCTCCTATTACCGCCTTAGCTGGTGGAGATGCAAAATTTAATGCACTTATGACAAACCAAATCTTTGCCGGCAAAACTGGTCCGATGAGAGATGCGGTAACTTTAAATGCAGCCTTTGCGATTGCTGCTTTTAAGGCAGATTTTGATCTACCACTCCAAACCCAAATTGCTAATGGGTTTGTTTTAGCCAACCAAGCCATTGATTCTGGAGCTGCTGCCGCTGTATTAAAAAAGTGGGTTGAGTTAAGTAATGAGATTGTCTCCGCTAGATAGAGGTTAAACCCCAGTAGTTTTTCCGTTGAATATGAGCTGCAGTTTTTGCAAAATCAAGTAATGCCTCCAGTGTGTAAATCTGTAAAGATCCCAATTTTTCAAGCAAACCATGCAAAATTTCTGTAGTCGCCCGAGCATCATCTAAGGCTCGGTGAGTGGGTTCAGTTTTTGTTCCAAAGTAGGTTGCCAAGGTGGAGAGTTTGCAATTTGGCACATCCTCTTTGGTGAGTACTTGCCTAGCAACCGTCACAGTATCTACAGTCTTGTAATTTGGCCAAGCAAAATCTAAATCTTTAGCCGCACTTTTTAAAAAACTTAAATCAAAAGGAGCATTATGGGCAACTAATACAGTTTCAGTATGACTGCCAGCAAACTCTAAAAAAGTTGGAAAAATCTCATCAATTACTGGAGCCTGAGCCAACATTAAATCAGTTATACCGGTCATGTCGGTTATGTACTCTGGAATAGCAGCCAAAGGATTTACAAATGATGAGAATTCACCAATTTGTTCACCACCTCTTACCTTTACCGCCCCGATTTCAGTTATGGCTGCCCCCTTTTTAGGTGAGGCACCGGTGGTCTCTAAATCCACCACAACAAAGGTGGTTTGATGAAGAGCTGTTTGCATACTTAAAGATACTACTTACCAATGACAGTGACTTAATGTGCCGATTTAGATATTGAAAAATGCCTTAATTGCGCTAACAATCATCTCGACCGCAATTGCTGATAAGAGCAATCCTGCAATTCTTGCCAGCAGATCAACTCCAGAATCTTTGATGATGGCCAGAATTTTGGTTGAGAACATAAAAGTTAAACCGATAATAAAGTGCACAGCGACAATGGCAAGTGCTAGGGCAGAGAGCTGATCATTACCTTCCGCCTTTTGTACATAAAGCATGGTGGTCACAATTGCACCTGGACCAGCTAGCAGTGGTGTACCCAGTGGAACGAGAGCAATGTTCTGAGATGTTGCCGAATTGCTATCGGTAAGTGTTCCGGTCAGTAATCCCAAACCAGTTATCAGTAACAAAATTCCGCCAGCACCTTGAAGAGCTGCCAAGGAGATATTTAAATAATCAAGAATTGCATTTCCAAAGAGGGCAAAAGAAACAATCACAAAGAGAGATACTGCGGCGGCTTGCCAAGCAAGTCTTCGTTGCTGCTTAACTGACTTTCCGGCACTTAAGCCGAGAAATATCGGTGCAGCCCCTGGTGGATCAAGAATTACAAAGAGAGTGACAAAGGCTTGAGCCCCAAAGGTGAGGGCAGATAGTGCCTGTACATCATTCATATTGCCATCTTAACTCAATAATGCTTCTTTACGCCGGCGGTTTAATCAGATGGCGATTTGATTACTTTTTTGTATCTAGCCAAGTATTGCTATTAATGAAGATGGAGCCCTAATCTTGACCAGTACTCATACCAGGAGGAAAAATGGCGCTAGCTAAGGATCCAAAAAGTTTTACAAAAATAACACTGGATGAAAGTGAAATGCCAACCCAGTGGTACAACATAATTCCTGATCTGCCATCGCCACCACCGCCACCACTACATCCAGGAACTCATCAACCTGTAGGACCTGCTGATTTAGCACCTTTATTTCCGATGGATCTAATTTTGCAAGAGGTTTCAACCGATTCCTATATCGATATTCCCGGAGAAGTTTTGGATGTTTATCGAACCTGGCGCCCATCTCCTTTATTTAGAGCAAGACGTTTAGAGAAACTGCTTGGTACACCTGCTCGAATTTATTACAAGTATGAGGGTGTATCACCTGCTGGTTCACATAAAACTAATACATCTGTGCCGCAGGCTTACTACAACAAAAAGGCTGGCATAAAGAAGATTACGACTGAAACTGGTGCTGGCCAGTGGGGAACTGCTTTGGCATTTGCATGTTCTTTATTTGATTTGGAGTGTGAAGTTTGGCAGGTAGGTGGTTCTTATGATGCCAAGCCATATCGCAGATTAATGATGGAGGTCTTTGGAGCAAATGTTCATCGCTCACCATCTCAACTCACCGAAGCAGGACGAAAACTAGCTTTGGATCCAAAAAATCACTCCGGTTCTCTAGGAATAGCAATCTCTGAAGCGGTGGAGGCAGCAGCTGCTGATCCAACTGTCGCATATGCATTGGGGTCGGTGTTAAACCATGTACTTATGCATCAAACTATTATTGGTGAAGAGGCTTTGCTGCAGTTAGCAAAAGTGGGTGAAACACCAGATCTATTAGTTGGTTGCACAGGTGGTGGCTCCAACTTTGCTGGTTTATCTTTTCCATTTATTAGGGAGAAGTTAAAGGGCAAAATGAGTCCAGAGATAAGAGCTGTTGAACCTGCCTCATGCCCATCACTTACTCGCGGAAAATATGCATACGACTTTGGTGATACCGCCGGCATGACTCCGCTGATGAAGATGCACACACTTGGCCATGATTTCATTCCAGATCCAATTCATGCTGGTGGCCTTCGCTATCACGGAATGGCGCCATTAATTTCTCATATCTATGAATTAGGAATGATGACCGCAGAAAGTGTTGGGCAAAAAGAATGCTTTGCAGCTGCAATTCAGTTTGCAAGAACTGAAGGAATAGTTCCTGCGCCAGAGCCAACACATGCAATTGCGGTTGCAATTGCAGAAGCGCTCAAGGCAAAGGAAACTGGCGAAGAAAAGGTAATTTTGACTGCGCTGTGCGGTCATGGTCACTTTGATCTTGCTGCCTATGATGCATTTTTGAATGGCAATATGGTTGATTCCGTTCTTAACGATAAGGATTTTGAGGCAGCACTTGCTGCACTGCCAGTAATGTAATCACATTAAAAGTGTGAGATTACGAGGTAGTAAGTTAAGTCCATGATTAATCGAGATCACCTTGCCAAACTTCGCGCCATAGAGGATCAAAGGTTTTTAAAAACCCATCCAAAAAGCGGTGAGTTATTTGCTAGCGCAAAGAGTTCGATGCCAAATGGTGTTCCCATGTCATGGATGTCCAAGTGGCCAGGTGCTTATCCAATCTTTGTTGAAGAGGCAAAGGGTGCGCGTTTTGTAGATGTAGACGGCAATACTTACGTTGATCTTTGTTTGGGTGATACCGGATCCATGACTGGACATTCCCCAGATGCCACAGTTACTGCTATTCGGGAGCAAGTAGGTAAGGGTTTATCGGTAATGCTGCCAAGTAAAGATGCAGCAATTGTTTCAGCTGAGTTAGCAAGCAGATTTAACCTGCCACTTTGGCAATTTACAGTCTCTGCAACTGATGCTAATCGTCATGCCATTCGTTACGCCAGGATGATTACAGGAAAATCCAAGGTCATCGTGATTGACCGGTGCTATCACGGCAGTGTCGATGAAACCTTTGCCACCTTAGATAAAACTGGAAAAACAATTGCCAGAGAGGGAAATATCGGCGCTCCAGTTCCATTGGATCAAACCACTCGAGTAGTTGCCTTTAATGATTTAGAAGCAATGAAGAGCGCTCTTGAACAAAATGATGTGGCTGCAATTTTAATGGAGCCAGCGATGACCAATGTTGGAATTGTTTTGCCAAAGGATGGGTATTTAAAAGAGGTAGAGAAGTTAGCCAAGCAATTTAGCGCTCTCTTGATTATTGATGAAACCCACACCATCTCTGTTGGTGTAGGAGGCATGACTGAACAACTCTCTCTGTCACCAGACTTTCTAACAATCGGAAAGGCGATTGGTGGCGGATTCCCAACTGGAGCTTTTGGTATGACTCAACAGGTGGCCGATTCAATTAAAAAAATGGTGGAGCTAGAGGTTATCGATACCGGCGGAATTGGTGGAACCTTAGCTGCCAATGCGTTATCACTTGCTGCAATGCGTGCCACCTTAAGCAAAGTTTTAACAAAGGATAATTTTGAGCGAATGATAAAACTTGGTAATCGATGGGCCGATGGTGTTGAAAGGGTAATAAATCAATTCCATCTGGGATGGACAGTTAATCGATTGGGAGCAAGAGCGGAGTACATGTTTGCCCCAACCCCGCCAGTAAACGGGCGAGAGGCAGCGGATGCAGGAGATTTTGAGTTGGAGCAATATATTCACTTGCGGATGCTTAATGACGGATTTTTAATCACGCCATTTCACAACATGGCCTTGATTTCACCAGATACAACCAGCGAGGATGTTGATGCCCACACACAAGCCTTTGAAAGAATGTGTAGTGAGTTAATTGCTAAGTAATTTGTTAATTGAAATTGATTTAATCTATAAATCTTTAAAGGTTTCAATCAAGCTCTTAAGAAACTGATTAAATTGTGAGATCCATGATTTCTCTTGTGCCAGTCTCCGCCGCGCGTGAGTTTGCTGATCAGCCGTTAAATTGGAGTATCCAGTTATGGGGTGAGGGCAAGGCTGAGTTTTCAGCTGAGGATTGGCGAAAATTTTACAAAAATGCCATGAACTCTAATTATGCAAATTGGAACCACTCTGGCGTTGATCAAGAGCATCTTTTTATGGCGTTAAGAGAGGTGGATAAAAAGATTGAGGTGGTTGCTTCAATTGCGATCTGCGATTTTGATGATTTCGAAGAGTTTCGAAAGTACAAACCTTGGATTGCAGCATTTATTGTTCGCGAGGATTTAAGAGGATCTGGAATCGGTAGTCAGGTTTTAAGATTGGCAGAGAACAAGGCAATTGAGTATGGAATTACAAAAATCTACCTGTGGACTGAAGGGGAGCGAGATTTTTACGCAAAACGCGGCTATAAATTTTTGGAACAGATGAGTAAGCCAGGCCGCAAGATTGATCTTATGAGTAAAGATCTAAACTCTGACTAAGCCTAGAGCGTTGTTTGGATCACCCAGATATTGATAGACAATGGAGTAAATTCTCAGAAATGAGGAATACCATTGTGGCTGGAGGAACTAATGCAGAAAAAGATTGATAAGAAAACAGCTGTCCTATTTTCCGTGATAGCACTTCTTGCCGTTTCAGTAGCAGCTCTTAGCATTAGCATGATTTCAAATAATAATGGTCAAGACCACTCAGGCATGATGGGCGGCATGCACCATTCCGCTTCAGGCAAAGTTTTATCATCATCTGATGCCATGTTTTTACAAATGATGATTCCCCATCATGAACAAGCGATTGTCATGTCTGATTTAGCTTTAAAGATTTCTAAAAATAAAGAATTGCTAGCTTTAGCAGCGCAGATTAAAGCTGCTCAGAATCCCGAGATTGTTCAAATGAAAAAATGGTTAGCAGATGATGGGTTAGGAGAGGATCCTGGCCACTCCATGGAAGGTATGGGAGGTATGTTATCTGAGGAGGATTTGAATGAATTAAGTAAGAGCTCTGGAAAAGCGTTTGATCAGAAATTCATCACCGGAATGATCGAGCATCACATTGGTGCTGTTAACATGGTGAAAATGATTGAAGGCAGCAAAGTGGCTGAACTACGGGCCTTTGCCGATGAAATAGTTAAAACTCAATCAGCTGAAATTGAGTTAATGCGTCAACTGCTTGCAAAGATTTAAGCAAATTATCTAAAGGCAGCTATACCGGTAAGAGCTTGCCCCAGAACTAACATATGAATCTCATGGGTGCCTTCGTAGGTTAAAACAGTTTCCAAGTTACTCATATGTCTGAATATTGAGTATTCACTGGTTATTCCGGCTCCACCCAAAATAGAACGGGCACTTCGTGCTATTTCTAGTGCAGCGTTGACATTATGAAACTTACCCATGCTGATTTGCTCAGGTTGTATTTTGTCTGAATCTTTTAGGTCAGCCAAATGATAGGCAAGCAACATTGAGGTTGTTATTTTTGTTGCCATATCAGCAAATTTTGCCTGAGTTAGTTGATGCTTTGAAATCGGACCATCAAACTGCTCACGAGTGGTGGCATAAGCAAGTGATACTTCAAAACAATCACGTGCTGCGCCAACAGTTCCAAAAATAATTCCATATCTTGCCTCAGCAAGACACAGAAGTGGTGCTCGCAAGCTTGTCGCTTCAGGCAATCGATAAGAATCTGGAACTCGCATATCATTGAAAACTAACTCAGATGTTATCGACGCTCTTAGTGAAAGTTTGTGTTTAATCGGATTTATCACCAAACCTGCAGTTTTGGTCGGTACACAAAAACCCCTGATTCCATCATCAGTTTGTGCCCAGATGATTGCAACATCGGCAACACTGCCATTTGTAATCCACATTTTTGAACCATTGATAACCCAATCCGATCCATCTTTCTTTGCGAAGGTAGTCATGCCAGATGGATTCGATCCGTGATCAGCTTCAGTTAGACCAAAACATCCAATTGCTTCACCTTTGGCCATCTTTGGTAGCCACTCTTGCTTTTGCGCTTCACTTCCAAATTTATAAATAGCAAACATGGCTAATGACCCTTGCACAGAAACTAAGGATCTAAGTCCAGAATCAACTGCTTCTAGTTCAAGACAGGCAAGTCCATAGGACATGGCATCTGTTCCGGCACAGCCATAATTTTTTAAGTGCATGCCTAGTACGCCAATTCCACCAAGAGCTCTAGCCAAATCACGGGCTGGCAAATTACCCTCTTCATACCAGGCTGCAATGTTTGGCTTTAACTCTTTTGCCGCAAATTCTCTGACCACAGTTTGGATAGCTCTTTGCTCCTCGGTAAGGCGGGACTCAACCTGCATTAAAACAAGCGGGTGTATTGGTGAAGAGGCGGCTTTACTCATGGGGGAAGTCTACCGAGTGGGTTTGATGGGTTGGAAGTTTTCGACAGGCTTCATTATCAATTGGTGACAAATCTCATTACTAAACAATGTTGTACTCTGGTCTTAACTGCCCAGTAGAGAGAAATCTATCTGCACTTAATTGATCAATACTTACAAACGGCTTCTTGTTTAAGTAGAGATCGCGCAAGATTTCGCCAATTGCAGGTCCTTGTAGAAATCCATGGCCACTAAATCCAGTAGCATAGAAAAACCTGGATACTTTTTTAAACTCACCTAATATGGCATTGTGATCTGGCGTTACCTCATATAAACCAGCCCAACCTTTACCAATTCCTAAATCCATAAGTCGAGGTGCTCGCAACATGGCAATTGCACCCAGCTTTTCCAAAAACTGAGGATCTCGCTTTAAATCAAAACCAGATTCAATAGATTTATCTGAAAAACCCATCAATAAACCTTTTCCTTCTCGATGCCAATACAAAGATGTTGAGTAATCAATTGTCATCGGCATATTTGAAGGTAAATCAGCAAATGATTCGCCCAAAGCTTCAGTAATCACTAATTCTCGTTTATAGGGAGTCACTGGTAACTCCAGGCCAACCATCGAGCCAATTTTTGGCGACCAGGCTCCAGCACAATTTATTACTGTGTTAGTTCTTACCTCTCCGGCCGAGGTGACTACTGATGTGATTTCATCTGAGTCTAATTTGATTGCACTTACCTCAGTATTTGTTAACACAGTCGCACCTAGTTTTTTTGCCCCACCGGCATAACCTAGAACTACAGATTCTGGTGTGCAGTGACCATCATGAGGGGTAAAAGAGGCTGCAATTAGATCTTTGGTGTTTAATAATGGTGAGATTTTCCCAGCCTCACTTGGCGTGAGCATTCTTGATTCAACATTGAATTGATGGTGAATTTTTGTTGATTTTTCAAAGAGCTCGACATCTGCCTGCTTAGTTAGCGCAAATAAATATCCAGAGCGGTGTAGATCAATCTCATAACCAGGACGCCTATTGAAATCAGCGAAAAGATCTAAAGATCTAGCACCCAGGGCAACATTAAATTCATCTGAAAAATTTGCTCGCACGCCGCCCGCTGCTTTTGAGGTGGAGCCGCTGGCTAACTCATTTTTCTCACACAATAGAACGGATACACCAGCTTCAGCTAAGTGAAATGCAGCAGAGGTGCCCATAACACCACCACCAACAATTACTACATCAACATGGCTAGGTAGGGACATGCTTAGATATTTAAGAGGAAGTTTGGATCATGTTTAATTTCAATAAGATCCATCTGAGCCTTTTGCAATTTATTAGACCAATCCCAGTTCATGGATTGCCATCTTGTGAATTGATCTAGCACCCAAATTCCACTTTGTCGTGATCCATTACCGCTTAATCCATTACCACCAAATGGCAGGTGAGCTTCAGCGCCAGAGGTCGAATTATTTATTGAGACCATTCCAGCAGATATTCCCTCCCTAAATCGCCAAACATTTTGAGGATCTTTGGTGTAAATCGCGGATGAAAGTCCATATCCATGACCATTTGCAAGATCTATCGCTTCATCTAAGGTTGCAAACTTTCCAACTGTGACCAGAGGTCCAAATGTTTCGGTTGAGTACAACTCATCATTTTTAGTGATTCCAGCAACAATTACTGGATGGGCGAATACTCCCTTATCAGGATCGCCAATAAAACCTTTTCTTGGATTATCAGAGGTGATTCTTCCAGTGGAAGTAGAGCCAAAAACTTGGTGATGCGATTGAATCATTTTTAGGTGATTAAGATGATTTTCTAAATATTTTTGGCTAATCATCGGTCCAAATAAAACATTTTTGAATGGATCACCTACCGCTGCATTTTCAACGAGGGATGCAAATTTTGCCAGTACTGCATCATAAATTGATTCATGAATCCACAGCGTTCCAAGGGAGGTGCAGCGCTGTCCTGCGGTTCCAAAACCGGCAAATAATGCGCCATCTAAAGCTAGATCTACATTTGCATCTGCCATCACTACCATTGGATTTTTTCCACCAAGCTCTAAGCAAGCACTCTGAATGTACTCACCAGCCTTGGCTCCGATTTTCTTGCCAACTTCAGTTGAACCTGTAAAGCCGACTTTATTGATCACACCCTCTTTTAACCCAGATTCCAATGCAGCAAAAGTTTGAACACCATCTGCAACCACAGTGATCAAGACATCTTTTGGAACTCCGCCGGCATGGAAAATTGAAGTTAACGCATTAGCCACTGCTGGTGTGAACTCTGATGGCTTCCAAACGACTGAGTTGCCAGCTAAAAGTGCTGGGACGATGTACCAAGATGGGACGGCGGTTGGAAAATTTCCAGCAGTAATTACGAAAACATTTCCTACTGGCATTCTAAAGGTGAACAAATTCTTATTCTGCATTTCACTTGGCACAGTTTGCCCGTACAAACGCCGACCTTCACCAAGGAAGAAATCGCAGGTGTCAACAACTTCCTGTACTTCGCCTAACGCTTCGCTATATACCTTTCCCATTTCCTTGGTAATTAATTTAGCCAGAGCCTCTTTATTGCTCTCAACTAAGCGACCAACATTTGCAATAATTCGACCACGAGTAGGGGCTGGAAGTTTTGCCCAACCTTTTTGCGCTTTTTTTGCAGTGCGAAGTACCGAAAGAATTTCATCTGCTGTGGCCTCTGGAACTGTCGCAATAACTTCATTGATATCTGAAGGATTAGTGGAAGTGAACATAGGGGCATTCTCTCCTAGATAAGCAAAATTGGAAAATGCCGATATTGTTTGAACATGGAAGGCTCAACTCGAACCGTTGCCGCAGTAATTTTAGATTTATTGGCAAATGAGGGCGTCAAAAAAGCTTTTGGGATACCAGGTGTCCACAACTTAGGTTTTTGGAATGCACTATCAAAAGAGCGCCCAGAAATTGTCAGCGTTAGGCATGAGCAGAGTTGTGTATATGCTGCCGATGGTTTATCTCGAGCAACCGGTAAGTTGGCAGTTGCCATCACAACAACCGGACCGGGTGCAGCCAATACCTTGGGCGCTTTTGGTGAAGCTGCCATCTCTGGTTCACATCTTTTATTGATTTCGTCAGAGGCACCAATTAAAAATCGATCTTCCGAAGGTGCTCGAGGTATTTTGCATGAAATGGATGATCAAAGTGCTTTATTTGCACCACTTGCCAAGCGGGTAATGATTGAAAGTAAGGAGTTAGTTTTGGCAAAGAGTTGCAAATCAGCTTCTGAAGCCATTGCCACTGTGGTTGATTTTTTAAAGTACCTATCAACTGCACCAGTTGGAGCCGGGTATATCGGTGTCCCAGCCGATGTGCTGAATCAAGAATTTACCGGGTCTATCCCACAACCAAGTGAAAAAGCATCTGCATTTGTTAATCAATCCATGAGAAAGACTTTTGATCTCAATCCAATAAAAGATCTTCTTTCAGGATCTAACAAAATTGGAATTTGGGCAGGGGGCGGTGCCACTGCGGTAACAAGTCAGATTGCAGCACTTTCAAATCACCTAAGCGCTCCGATATTTACCTCCTTTGCAGGTCGCGGTGTCGGAAGTTCTAGTAAAAACTATTTGAATATTCCAATACATGAAATTGAAGCGGAAGAACTCTTATCTGAGTGTGAGGTTTTATTGGTATTTGGATCCCAATTAGATGGAATGAATACTAAGAATTGGAGCATCAACTTTCCCAAAAAAGTAGCTTTGATTGATGCTAATCCTAAAATTGCTCTTCGAAATATCTCAGCAGAAGTGGTTATCCAAAGCTCAGATTTGTCTGGGATAATTGATCAGTTATTGGATGTAGATGGCAGAGCTAGTTGGGTTAATGTGGCACAAATTTCAACTGATGCCCGTAAAAGAATTGCAGCTAGTGATAAGGGCAAAGCTGGGATGGCCTTGGTTGAAGCCATCGAAAAAAGTTGGCCTAGTGAAAATAACATCATATGCGACATGGCAATTTCTGGTTATTGGACTGGTGTTTATTTGCAAGCAAGGCGGCCTAGACAAATTGCATATCCCGTTGGCTGGGGGACATTAGGTTTTGGTTTGCCAGCTAGTTTGGGTCCATCCTCTGCCGGAGTTGCCACACTACTTGTCTGCGGTGATGGTGGAATTGCCTTTGGTCTTGGGGAGTTGGCAACAGTTGCTCAAGAGCAATTGCCACTAACTATTTTGCTCCATGATGATGGTGGTTATGGAATGTTGCGTTTTGATCAAAAAGTTATGAGTCATCCAGAACGAGGGGTTAATTTATTTAATCCCGACTGGAAAGTATTAGCTCAATCCTTTGGAATAGATTTTATTGAAAGTACTTTGGATCAACTCTCTGCAGTTCTGGCTAAAAGATCTGTGAGCAGCACTCCAGGTATAGTTTTAATTACCGAATCTATATATCCACCAAAAAGTACTAGCCCAAGGTGGCAAGAGAAGTAGGCAGCTACCTAGTTAAACCAGCGTTGATAATAAAATAGTAAATTGTAAAAATCACAGAGGCCCAGAGAAATCCTGTCCACCAACTCATGCTCAGTTTTACCTTGTAAGTATCCCAATTAAC
>CAZDKV010000001.1:0-96706 GCA_964506125.1 uncultured Candidatus Nanopelagicus sp. | reverse complement strand
AAGAGATTCATCCATATTACGTAGGAACTCAAGCCCACCCAGAGTTTTTATCCAGGCCAACTAAACCACACCCTTTATTTGCCGGATTAATTGCGGCAGCGATCGCAAAGCATGGTAAGTGATCACTTAACTGATTTTTTTAACTACCTTTCCATAGAAAAGGGCTTATCAAGCAACACCACAAGTGCTTATCGGCGTGATCTACAGAGATTTTTTCACTATTTATCGATAAACCAACTTACGCTGTCCCAGGTAACTGCAGAGGGATTACTTGATTATCTCTCCTGGTTAAGAGGACGGGAAAATACAGAATTTAAGATTAGTGAATCTTCAATTGCTAGAAACATCATCAGTTTGCGGAGTTACTTTGCCTACCTGGCAAAGGAGCACCGATATGCCAACCCAACATTGAATTTTCAGCCGCCTAAGATTCCCAAGCGGTTACCTAAAGCTTTAACCGTGGAACAAATAATGAGTATTTTAAATCTTGCTGGTGAGGATGCAGTTTCACTGCGGGATCAAGCCTTATTAGAGGTGTTATATGCAACGGGCGGTCGAGTATCTGAAATTATAAATCTTAATACCAGTGATATATCAAATATTAAATCTGAGGGCTCTGAGATAACAACTATAAGAGTGAAGGGTAAGGGTGGAAAGGAGCGAGTTGTTCCCATTGGTAGTTTTGGGCTAACTGCTATTAACCATTATTTAACTAGGTCAAGGCCAAATTTACTAAAAGTATCAACTCAGAAAGCTCTTTTTTTAAACCAAAGAGGTGGCAGGTTAACCAGACAAAGTGCATGGAAGATTGTGGCAAATAGAGCGGCACGAGCCGGGTTATCTGAAGTTGTTACACCTCATTCAATGCGCCACTCATTTGCAACTCATTTATTGGATGGTGGAGCAGATATCAGGGTTGTGCAAGAGTTATTGGGCCACGCTTCAGTAACTACAACTCAGATCTATACATTAATTACGATCGATCGTATACGAGAGAGTTACGCCAGTGCGCACCCTAGAAGCAAATAGTTTTAGCGGCCCCGTAATCTTCGAGCGATAATACTTTGATCACCTTTTGCTTCCAGATCAGCAATAATGATTGAAAGTGCTTCTCGAACGATTCTTCCGCGATCAACTGCAAGACCTAAATCTCCACGGAGAGCTAACCGGGCTTGATCTAAATCATAAAGCTCATCAGGGGAGAGATATACAGTAATTTTTTCATCATGTTTTTCACGTCCACTTGGAGCGCGATCAAAGGCGTTAACTCTTCTTCTTGGAGTTTGTCTGACTGAATTTTTTGGCTTAGTTGACGTAACTGGTGCTTGAGTTATCTCTTCACTATTTTCACGCTGGCTTGGCACCGCACTTAAGGTAGCGGTATTACGAAATAACTCATCCGCTCCAGGCAAACTCACTCGGCGACTCATTTTGCTCCTCCTCGAGCGATTAATTCTCTAGCTAATCTTCGATAGGAGGCAGAGCCGGAGCTGCTGCTGGCATAGGCGGTTACCGGAATACCTGCCACAGTTGATTCTGAGAACCGAACAGTTCTAGAGATGATGGTATCGAAAACCTCATCTGGGAACTCCTTATCGATTAACTCCAATACCTCGCGAGAATGGCTTGTTTTACGCTCAAACATAGTTGCGAGGATGCCTAGAATCTGCAGCTCTGGATTTGTATTCTCTTTGATCTTTTGAATTGTCTTCTTAACCAAAGAAAGACCTAACACAGCGAAGTACTCGCACTCCATTGGAATAATCACGCCATTGGATGCTGTCAGTGCATTAACAGTCAAGGTGCCAAGTGATGGTGAGCAATCAATCAATATAACATCATACTTATCAAGAACTGGTGCTAACAATTTACGAAGCTTATGCTCCTTCGCAATTTCAGAGACAAATGCTGCCTCTGCTGCTGCTAAATCTTCATGTCCTCTAATGAAATCTAGACCGGCAACTGATGATTTAAGAATAAAATCCTCTAATTTTGCCTCTGAGTCATTTAGTAAGTACCAAATAGAGCCATACTGCTCTCGTAGTGCTGGCCCCTTTATGCCAAGACCGGTGGTCATTGAAGCTTGCGAATCAAAATCAATCAGCAAGACTTTTCGACCAACCTCAGCAAGTGCTGCACCAAGATTAATTGCGGTAGTAGTTTTTCCAACTCCACCTTTTTGATTGACAACTGAAATGACACGTGCTGCGCCAGCTTCGGGAGTTTTACTTGGCTCAGGGAAATTGATTAATTTTTTCCCCAAAACATCAGCAGTAGTTGCCAAACTCTCCTCCCGAGGAGAACGAGTTGGATTCAATGTCGATTTAGCGGTTAACCGAGAAGTCTGTCTAGCGTTTTTTCCCATGCCCAGAACCTACGGTGGGGCATGTGCAAAGGCAAGGATGTGTGAAGTATCTTGTGCGCATGTCGCAAGAAAATTTATCCACAGCACCAAACCAACCTGCCTCGATTACTGATGGGCGAGTGGCCGGATTTTCGCTGCACTTAACTAATTTTGATGGTCCCTTTGATCTGCTGCTTCAGCTGATCTCACGACACAAAATGGATATTACTGAGGTGGCCTTGGGGGCGGTCACCGATGAGTTCATTTCCTACATCAAACAGTTGGAAAATGCAGATCAGGGGTGGGATTTGGACAAAACCACCGAATTCTTAGTTGTTGCTGCGACCTTGCTTGACCTTAAGGCGGCTAAGTTGCTGCCAAGCGGTGAGATAGATGATGAGGCTGATCTAGCACTCCTTGAAGCACGCGATCTTCTCTTTGCCCGATTACTCCAATACCGAGCATTTAAGGAGATTGCGGCAATCTTTTCCGAGAGAATTGAACGTGAAGAGAAATCCTTTGCCCGCTTGGTGGCATTGGAGCCTCACTTTGCCCAACTACTTCCAGAGGTACTGATTGGAGTAGGTGCGCAACGATTTGCCGCAATTGCGAATCGAGTATTAACCCCGAAAACAACCCCAGCTTTTAGCATTGCCCATCTACATCAACCTCTCGTTAGCGTAGCTGAACAGGCCACTAAGGTGGTTGAACACCTAAGGCGAGCCGGCAGGGCAACCTTTCGAGCCTTGATCGCCGATGCTGACTCAACTTTGGTAGTGGTTGCTCGTTTCCTTTCCCTGCTTGAACTTTATCGAGAGGGGGTTGTTAGATTTGAACAGATGGTTTCGCTAGGCGAGCTTCAGATCACCTGGATCGGAACAGCCTCCGGAGAAGTTAGAGTTAGTGATGAGTTTGATTTACCAGTTCAAACGATAGATGAGGCCGATAATGTCTGAAGTTGAACTACAACGTTGCCTTGAGGCGATATTAATGGTGGTGGACGAGCCTGTTTCTGAGGTGGTTTTGGCTCAAATTATTGAGGCACCAACGGAAGAAATATCCGCTGCACTTCTCTCACTTCAGGCCAAGTATGAAGCTGAACAACGAGGATTTGAGTTACGCCAGGTCTCTGGCGGGTGGCGCTATTACAGCCATCCAGAGATGGCGCCTTTGGTTGAAAAATTTGTATTAGATGGACAGCAAGCCCGTTTAACCCAAGCGGCGCTTGAAACCCTTGCGGTTATCGCTTACCGCCAACCTGTTTCCAGGGCCCGGGTATCGGCAATACGGGGAGTAAATGTAGAGGCGGTAATGAAGACGCTGGTAAATCGTGGTTTGGTTGAAGAGGCCGGAGTTGAGGGTGAATCAGGTGCAGTCTTGTATCAAACCACCTCTTTTTTCCTTGAGAAATTAGGGCTTAACTCGATCTCCGATCTACCTGCATTGGCTCCATTCTTGCCAAATATTGATGGGTTGGATGAACTGCTCTCAACTTTGACTGATTAATTTCAATCGGTTTAGCTCACAAGATAAGCGCGGTAAAATGATGCATGGGTCTAACTCGATTAAATAAAATTATTGCAGATGCAGGTATTGCAAGTCGTCGCGCCGCAGATCAATTAATTCTTGAAGGCCGAGTAAGTGTCAACGATAAAACGGTTCTAGAGCTTGGTGGGAAATACGATCCGGAAAATGATGAGATTAAAGTAGATGGTGAGAGTTTAAAGATAAATAAGTCTAAAACTTATCTTGCGTTTCATAAACCTGCCGGTGTTATTTCTACGATGTCAGATCCAGAGGGCCGTGCGAACCTGGGGAGTTACTTTGCCGATCGAAAGGATCGTCTCTACCATGTTGGCAGGCTAGATAAGGATTCAGAGGGTCTGATCTTGCTGACCAATGATGGAGAATTGGCACACAGAGCTACTCATCCTTCATACGGTTTGGAAAAGAAATATCTGGTTGAAATTGAAGGCGATTTCAACAAGGGGTTATCAGATCAACTTCTTCAGGGAGTTAAACTCGAAGATGGATTAGCTCGAGCTCTCAAGGTAGTGCATGTGCGAGCCGTAACCAAAAATCATCATTGGGTAGAGATAACGATTCATGAGGGGCGATATCACATCATCCGGCGATTAATTGAAAGTCTGGGAACTAAGGTCCTAAGGTTGATCCGCATTGAGTTTGGTCCAATAGCGTTAGGGGATATGAAGGTTGGGCGGCACCGAGTTTTAAATTCGCAAGAATTAATTAATTTGTTTAACCTTTTAAGTATAAAACAATAAACCGATAATGCTCGTATAGATATATCGATTCATTGTCTTTCTAGCTCGCCATAATTAGAGGTTTGTCGATAAATTTGCGATCAAAATTATATGGTTTTATCGACTTATTGACTATACAGATTTACAGTCATTGTCGTTTTATTAATAAATTTATCCAGCAAATCCCTATTGATGGTTAAAGCGACATCTCTGCAAATTTATTTAACATCAATGACCCTGAGGGTGTTCTCGCTACTATTGCCGGATGCGAATTAGAGGCATCAGGGGAGCAATCCAGCTTGAAAAAGATAGCTCGGAGGAGATGGTTGAGGCAGTCTCGGATCTGCTCACCCAAATGCTCACTGCGAACAAACTGGAAAATGAGGATCTGATTTCAATCATTCTTACCGCTACGCCAGATCTGACTTCAGAGTTTCCGGCGGTTGCGGCAAGGAAGATCGGACTAGGAACCGTACCGCTTTTGTGTGCGGTTGAAATCGATGTGGCGCAAGCACTCCCTAGGGTTGTTCGGGTACTTATGCACGCACAGCTCGATCGCCCGCTTGTAGATGTTAAACATATATATCTGCGAGGGGCTACGGTTTTACGCAAAGATTTAGCTCAATGATCAAAACTGTTCGTATTGTTGGCGCCGGATTAATCGGCACTTCAGTCGGGCTACGGTTAAAAGCGTGTGGTGTGGCTGTTGAGATCATCGATATCGATTCAAATGCTTTGAAATTGGCCACCGATTTAATTAAAGGTGAGGCAATTTCAAACCCAGATCTGATAGTAATCACTGTCCCAACGGCAGTAACTTCTCCGGTAGCTCTAGAACAACTCAATAACAATCCAAACTCTACAGTGTGTGATCTATCAAGTGTTAAGTCTGATCTTCTACTAAAGGTCAAACAATTATCAGCGAACAGTCACAATTTCTTTTCTCTTCATCCAATGGCCGGTCGTGAAATTGGTGGAGCGGAGAATGCGCGAGCAGATCTTTTCGAGGGTCGAGCCTGGATAGCAATTACCGATTCATTTCTCAACGACAAAAATAAGGCGATTGCTCAAGAAATAGTTCAACTTTGTGGCGGAAGCCTCTACTGGCTCAAATCAGAAGAGCATGATCAGGTCGTAGCACAGATTTCACACTTACCTCAAATATTAAGCTCCTTACTTGCCGGATCATTGGAGGAAATCTCAACTCAAAATTTGAATTTGGCAGGACAAGGCTTAAGAGATTTAACCAGATTAGCAAGTGCGGATGCTGATTTATGGAGTCAAATACTTATCGAGAATAATAAATCAATCACACCCATTCTTGATTCGATTATTGATCGATTAGAGGAAATAAAGCGCGATATTGCAAACAAGAATCAAAATAGTGTGATTGATTTTATAAATCAAGGAAAAGTTGGTAAAAATAAAATACCAGGTAAGCATGGTGCAAAAAATAGAGATTACTCATATTTACCTATTGTTATTGATGACAAGCCAGGTGAATTGGCTAGGATTTTTAATGAGTGCGCAAAAGTACTGGTTAATATTGAAGATCTAAGTATTGAGCATTCGCCGGGTCAAGAAACTGGATTAATTACCTTGGCTTTGTCTGGCGATGATTGTCAGAGACTTTCAAATCACTTAGAAAAATCAGGATTCAAGGTTCACCAGCCTAAAAATCGATAAATATCTTTAATTACTAAAGATAGACTCACCTCATGTCCAATCTAGTCTTAGCTATAGATGGGCCGAGTGGCTCAGGAAAATCTTCAACTGCAAAAGCGATAGCGCTACGTGCTAATTGGAGTTATCTAGATACTGGCGCGCTATATCGAGCTGTTACTTATTTAGCATTACAGCAAAACATTAATCTGGAAGATGATCTCATTGCCGAATTAGCAAAAAGCACTCTGATCTTCGACACCAATCCTGCTGATCCTAAAATCTTTTTAAATGATTTGGATGTATCTAAAGAGATCCGGTTGCAGAGAGTAAATGATTTGGTTAGCAGAATAAGTGCCATGCCGAAAGTGCGCAAGGTGCTACTTGATATTCAACGAAAGTACATCAATGATGCGCCAATAGGTATCGTTGTGGAAGGACGTGATATTGGTACTGTCGTTGCACCAAATGCTCAGCTCAAGGTTTATTTACATGCAGATATCGACGCCAGAACTTTACGTAGAGAGAGTGAAATGCTTGAAAACATTGATCGCAGCGAGGTAGGCAAATCCCTCTCTCAACGGGATCAAATCGATTCAAATAGAGCAGTTTCACCCTTAACTCAAGCAGATGATGCAGCGGTTATTGACTCAACTAGATTGTCTCTACAAGAGGTAGTTGATCAAATCTGGAAATGGTTGAAGCAAAGAAATCTTTTAGGTTTGCCAACCGTTGCAGTAATTGGCAGGCCAAATGTTGGTAAGTCAACCTTAGTAAATCGGATGATCGGTCGGCGAGAAGCGATCGTTGAGGATACCCCAGGAGTTACTAGGGATCGGGTTAAGTATGAAGCGGAATGGAATGGACGCAGATTTTTTCTGATAGATACAGGTGGCTGGGAGGTGAAACCAGAAGGAATTTCAGAAAAGATTACCGCTGGGGCAGAAGCAGCAATTAATGAAGCAGATTTAGTGATGTTTGTAGTTGATTCACAAGTGGGAGCATTAGATGAGGATCAATCTTTAGTGGATTTACTTCGAAAAAGTGGAAAAAAAGTCATCCTAGTTGGAAACAAGATTGATAACGCAGAAGATGAATCAGATGGTTACGCGCTTTGGAATTTAGGATTAGGGGAGCCACATTTTGTATCAGCGTTGCATGGTCGCGGAAGTGGTGATCTACTTGATTTATTGATCTTGCAGTTACCAGAGGTTGGAAGCGCTCAGGTTGATGATGGTTATCGCAGAGTGGCTTTGGTTGGCCGTCCAAATGTTGGTAAGTCAAGTTTGTTAAATGTACTTGCCGGTCAACCTCGAGTGTTAGTGGATGATGCTGAGGGTACGACTCGTGATGCTGTTGATGAATTAATTGATTTCGGCGGATCAACTTGGAGATTTATCGATACTGCTGGAATTAGACGAAGGGCACATCAAGCAAGCGGTACTGATTATTACGCCTCCCTGCGAACCTCGATTGCATTAGAGCGTGCTGAAGTGGCCCTAGTAATTTTTGATGCTTCCCAAATACTCACCGAACAGGATATTCGAATAGTTTCTATGGCAGATGAAGCTGGCAAGGCATTAGTGATCGTTATGAACAAATGGGATTTAGTTGATGAGGAACGACAATTGGAATTAGATAAAGAGATAGAGCGCCAATTAGAACGTTACCCATGGGCTCAACGTGTCAATCTCTCGGCAAAAACTGGATGGCACCGGGATCGTCTGGCACCAGCGCTTCGAACCGCTTTGACCAACTGGGAAAAGCGAATCCCTACAGCTAAATTAAATGCATTTCTCGGTGAATTAGTTGGGGCCAATCCACCACCGGTGAGAGGTGGCAAACAACCAAAGATTAAATTTGCAACCCAGGCTGGCACCTGCCCACCTAAATTTGTGGTTTTTGCCAATGGTTTTCTAGAAAATGCCTACCGCCGTTTTATAGAACGGCGCTTACGTGAGGTTTTTGGTTTTGATGGCACTCCGATTGAGGTCGCAGTGAAGGTCAAGGAGCGTGATGAAGCTTAATATTCCAAATCTGCTTACATCCCTTCGCGCATTAGGGGTGCCGCTTTTCCTCTACCTATTTCTGGTGTTGGAGGAGCCGGTGGCAAGTTTTATAGTGATAACACTAGGCGCAATCACCGATTACTTCGATGGAAAACTAGCTCGATCCTTAAATCAAACGTCAAATTTTGGAGCCAAGTTTGATCCAACCGTGGATCGACTGTATATCGGTGCGGTAATCATCGCATTTGCAATAAAGGATTATTTGCCATGGTGGCTGGTGATTGCAATCATAGGCAGAGATTTACTCTTATTAGTTTTGATTATCTGGCAGCGTCTTCGCAAGATTGAGTTGGTAGAGGTTAGTTTCTTAGGTAAGGCAGCAACCTTTAACCTTTTATATGCATTTCCTTTCTTGCTACTGGAAGATCTACCCGTAGTAGGTATCTGGTGCTATCGAGTTGGCTGGGCCTTTGCTATCTGGGGATTGTGCCTGTACTTTTACACAGGAGTTCAGTATTTTATAAAGGGTCTACAACGGCCCCTGATTAAGGAATAGGACGCAAATGTCATCGGTGCCATCAGAGCTTAGATACACAAAAGAGCATGAGTGGGTTCAAGAGTTAACTGCTACTAGATTTCGTATCGGGATCACAGATTACGCACAGGCGGCCTTAGGAGATATTGTCTATATTCAATTACCAAAGATGGGCAATGATGTAGCCGCCGACAAAGTTTGCGGTGAGGTGGAGTCGACCAAATCAGTCTCGGAGATTTATGCACCAATAACTGGAAAAATAGTTTTGGTGAATGAAAAATTAGAATCTAATCCAGAGGTAATAAACTCAGACCCTTACGGCGCCGGTTGGATTGCAGAGATTGAAATCTCCACCCCAACTTTGTCGGAGAAACTACTTTCCGCTCAGGATTATCAAAATCTGACCGCTTGACCACTATCAAGTGACCTAATAGTGTGAGCCTCTAGTTGACGGTAAACCGGTTGGGGGAGTGATGGCAGATAAAGCAACACCGCCAAAAGATCTAACATCTACTCTCAATCTTCGCCAGCTGCGTTCAATTCCGCAACAAAGTCCTACCAATGAGCTTTTCAACTCATTGAATTCTGAGCAGCAGCAAGTAGTTGAAAATCTTCCTGAAAACGAGGGAATCTTATTGGTGCTTAAAGGACCAGGGGCTGGGGCACGGTACTTATTAGATTCTAAGCAAACAAAAATTGGTCGTGATACTAATAACGATATCCATTTAGATGATATTACCGTCTCGAGATCGCATGCAATGATAAGTAAAGTTGATGGATATTCTATAAAAGATCTCGGAAGTTTGAATGGCACTTATTTAAATGCAATCTCGGTTAAGGAATCATCGATTAAAGCTGGAGATGAGATTCAGATTGGTAAATATCATCTAACTTTATTTGTGGGAGAAAAGAAATGAGTGTTCCAGCTAGAGCGTACTTGAGTATAGGCGAGGTATTAACTCGGCTCAGAAGTGAATTTTCAGATATCACAATATCTAAGATTAGATTTTTAGAGTCTGAAGGGTTAATTGAACCTCAACGCACACCTAGTGGTTATCGTAAATTTACTACCAATGATTTAGAACGTCTTCGATTTGTCTTGTTAGCACAACGAGATCAATATCTACCCCTCAAAGTTATCAAAGAGAACCTTGATGCGATGGATCGAGGACTTTCGCCAGCTAAGAGTGTGGGTGGAGTTGCAACGCCACGGTTAGCGACCAATGATGGCTTATCTATAGGTGATGCTTATGCAGGAGAGAATGATTTAAGACTTACCAGGAATGAATTACTTGCAGCATCAAAACTAACTGATGATCAGTTAACCGAGATTGAATCATATGGATTGATTTCAATAAGAAATCGCCACTATGACTCAGATGCCCTTGCGGTTGCAAAAGCTGTGGCCGAGATTTCAACCTTTGGAATTGGTGCACGTCATTTGCGAGCTTTCAAAACTGCAGCAGATCGCGAGATTGGTTTAGTTGAACAGGTAACCACACCATTACTTAGGCAAAAAGGATCTGAAGCCAAAGCACGTGCTGAAGAGGTAGAACGCGAATTAGCATCTTTATCTATTCGCTTGCATGCCGCATTGGTACGCGCCGGCTTACACCGCGCAAAGTAATAAACATTTAATCGAATGAGTATTTATCATCCAGTTGAGGTAATGGGCGTTAGAGTAGAGATGCCATCAAACCAGCCAATTGTTCTACTTAAGGAATTAGATGGAGTTCGGTATTTGCCAATCTGGCTTGGGGCAGTGGAGGCAACTGCTATCGCCTTTGCGCAACAAGATGTAAAACCACCCAGGCCATTGACTCATGACTTATTTAAAGATGTGCTTGAGCAGCTAGGTGCAACCTTAAGCACTGTGTATCTAACTGAGCTTAAGGATGGGATTTTTTATGCTCAGCTCAACTTTAAGGATGGACCTAATGTTTCAGCCAGGCCAAGTGATGCTATCGCCCTTGCTTTAAGAGTTGGTGCTCCTATCCTTGCCAGCGAGCAGCTGCTAACTGATGCTGGTATTGAGATACCAGATCAGGCCGAAGATGAGGTGGAGCGGTTTAAAGAGTTCTTGGATCAGATCAATCCAGAAGATTTCCTCGGATAAGTCCAACCCTAAACCTGGGCTTGAATTGCCTCGTGTCGCACCCAAAAGCCGATAGCTATCTCTTCTACAATTAAGCCTTCCCCATAGAATTGAGTCCCCATGAACACCTCATCAGATATCGGCTATCGAGGCGCAACTGCTTGTGTGGCCGCTGGAATTTCTTATCGCCAATTAGATTACTGGGCAAGAACTGGATTGGTTGAACCAGGTGTTCGTGGCGCTGCTGGATCTGGTTCGCAACGACTATACAGTTTCCGAGACATTTTGGTTTTAAAGATTGTTAAGCGCTTATTGGATACTGGGGTTTCATTGCAAAATATCCGCACCGCAGTGGAGCATCTACGTTCTCGCGGTGTCTCTGATTTGGAATCAATAACTTTAATGAGTGATGGTGCCTCCATTTATGAATGTACGAGCCCTGATGAGATTGTGGACTTACTTCAAGGTGGTCAAGGAGTGTTTGGTATTGCCATTGGCAAGGTTTGGAGTGAGGTAGAAGGTTCATTGTCTAATTTACAAGGTGAGAGTTTAGAGGATGGCTCCCTCGTAGTTAGTGGGCAAAGTAACGATGAGTTAGCCCAACGCCGAAAGCTTAAAGGAGCTTAAAACAACTAAAATCTTCCCCTAACAGTAAACCGGTTTGGGGGAGTGATGGATCATCGATCTAATTTTGTTGATCGTCATATAGGACCCAACCATTACCAAGTTCAAACCATGCTCTTGGAGTTGGGTTTTAAAGATTTAGAATCCTTTATAAAATCTGTTGTTCCATCAAACATTCATATAAAAGGAGAGATCGAGAAGGCGCTGCCAGAGGCGCTATCTGAGATAGATGCCTTAGGTGAAATAAAAAAAATAGCGGCGCAAAATCAAGTCAAGAAAAACTTTATTGGAACTGGATATTACGGAACAATAACTCCACCGGTAATTTTAAGGAATGTTCTAGAAAACCCAGGTTGGTACACTGCATACACACCCTACCAACCTGAGATAAGCCAAGGACGTTTAGAGGCGATCTTTGCCTTTCAAACTGCAGTAACAGATTTAACTGGCTTGGCTATTGCAAATGCTTCGATGCTCGATGAGGCTACCGCAGCAGCTGAGGCAATGACCTTAGCTAGGAGAGTTTGGCAGGGCAGTGATAGCGCGGCATTGGCAATCGATTCAAATCTTCACCCTCATGTTAAAGCAGTAATCCACACCAGGGCCAAACCATTGAAAATTAAGATTATCGAAACCGATTTTTCTTCTGATTTGAATGAAGAGATTTTTGCTGGATTGATCGCCTACCCAAATTCAACTGGTGAGGTCAAGAATATAGAAACAGTCGTAAAGCAGATTCAAAGTAAGAATGCCCTTGCAATTGTGGATTGTGATCTTTTGGCTCTGACCTTGTTCAAATCGCCTGGTGAGTATGGCGCCGATATTGCTGTTGGTTCAGCTCAAAGATTTGGCGTGCCAGTTGGGTTTGGTGGTCCGCATGCAGGATTCATGGCGGTAAGAAATGGTTTAGAAAGATCCTTACCTGGTCGTTTAGTTGGTCAATCTGTCGATACCCATGGAAATCTAGCCTTTAGATTAGCTCTGCAAACTCGTGAACAACATATTCGGCGAGATAAAGCTACCTCAAATATTTGTACTGCCCAGGTTTTGTTGGCGGTAATTTCTGCTTTCTATGCCATGTGGCATGGACCAGCAGGTTTACAAGCTATTGCTTCAAGAATTCAGCAATTGGCATATGACTTTAGGGCATCACTTAAAAACTCTGGTTTTGCAGTAGGCGATTTTGAAATTTTCGATACTGTGTTAGTGCCAACTGACAAGGCTAGATCAATCTTTGAAGCCGCAGACAAGTCTGGATACAACCTACGCTTTATAGATGATCAACATCTTGCAGTAAGTTTTGATGAACAAAGCACAAATGAAGATTTAAACGTTATTGCCCAGCTTTTCCAGGCATCACCCGTAGTTCAAGGTAAGGTGGCGCTGAAGTTAAGTAGAGGTAGTGATTTTCTTAGCCATCCTATTTTCAACACCTATCATTCAGAGACCTCGATGTTGCGATACATCAGGGCGCTTTCTGACCGAGATCTAGCATTAGATAGAACAATGATTCCTCTTGGTTCTTGCACCATGAAATTAAATGCCACCTCAGAGATGATTCCAATTACCTGGCCAGAGTTCAACTCAATCCACCCATTTGCACCAGTTTCGCAGTCGCAGGGATATACCAAGTTAATCGATTCATTGAGCCAGTGGCTTACTTCGGTTACTGGTTATGACGCAGTTTCCCTACAACCTAATGCTGGATCGCAAGGGGAGTTTGCTGGATTGTTAGCTATTAGAAATTATCTTGATAGTAAATCAGAGCAGGATAGGGATATTTGTCTCATACCATCAAGTGCTCATGGCACAAATGCAGCTAGTGCGGTAATGGCAGGAATGAAGGTAATTGTCATTGCATGTGATGAGGATGGCAATGTCTCAATTGCTGACTTGAAATCAAAAATTGCACAATATGAGAATCAATTAGCAGCATTGATGGTTACCTACCCTTCAACACATGGAGTATTTGAATCTGCAATTTCAGAGATATGCGAATTAGTACATAATGCAGGTGGCCAGGTTTATGTGGATGGTGCAAATCTAAATGCTTTAGTAGGTGTGGCAAAGCCTGGGAAGTTCGGGGCAGATGTCTCACATTTAAACCTTCATAAAACTTTTTGCATTCCGCATGGTGGTGGGGGACCAGGAGTTGGACCAGTTATTGCACGTTCCCATCTAGCACCATTCCTACCGAACCATCCAGCCAATCCATCTGCAGGTCCAGCATCTGGACCAGGACCAGTCTCTAGTGCACCATTTGGTTCAGCCTCAATTTTGCCAATCTCTTGGATGTATATCAGGATGATGGGTGGGTCAGGATTAACTAGAGCAACTGAGGTTGCGATTTTGTCTGCAAATTACTTAGCTAAAAAGCTAGATCCATCTTTCCCAGTTTTATACCGAGGTCAAAACGGACACATTGCACATGAATGCATTATTGATATTAGAGAGATTACTAAATCAACAGGTGTAACTGTGGATGACATTGCAAAAAGGCTTATGGATCATGGATTTCATTCACCAACGGTTAGTTTCCCTGTTGCCGGAACCATGATGATTGAACCTACAGAATCTGAGGATGTTCGAGAGTTGGATAGATTTTTAGCAGCTATGGAGAGCATTCGCAGTGAGATTGCCGAGATCGAATCTGGCAAGATAACAATCGAGGATTCACCTCTTCGACATGCACCACACACAATTGGAGATTTAGTCCGAGATGATTGGGATCGCAAGTACTCTCGTCAGATCGCTGCTTTTCCAAAGGGCGAGGGATTTGGTATTGGCAGATCTGGAAAATACCTACCAACGGTAGGACGCATAGATGGGGTTTATGGGGACAGAAATTTGGTGTGTAGCTGCCTGCCAATCGAGGAGTTGGCCTCAAACTAGATTTACTTTACATAATGTAGATTATCGGCGTTTAAACCTACGCCGCAACGCCCAGATTGTCACCATCGACCAGGCTTCCCAGATAATTGCAAGACTCATCTTCGAATAGCCATTTTCTCGCTCAACAAATGTAATCGGTACCTCCTTGATGCCAAACCCAGATTCGATGGCTTTCAATGCCATCTCTATTTGAAAGCCATAACCACGAGTTTCGATCAGTGAGAAATCCAACTGAGATAAGAAGTCTCTAGGTAAAACACGAAAGCCTGATGTTAAGTCCTTGTACGGCAGATTTAATGCTATCGAAGCATATCCAGTGCCTAGTTTAGATATCCATTTGCGCCTTTTTGGCCAGTTAACGACCGATCCTCCCGGTATCCACCGAGTCCCTATGACAAGATCGGTTTTAGAGGCTGCAGAAAGTAAATCAATTAGCTGCTCGGGTTGATGGCTCAAATCAGCATCCATTTCAACAAAAAAATCGTATTTTCCTAGCAAACCCTGCTTAAAACCAGCTAAATATGCTGGACCTAAACCTGATTTAGATTGCCGACTTAAAATCTTTGTGCCCGCTAATTGAAGATTTGCTGCAATCTCAGCCGTTTTGTCAGGAGAATTATCATCAACGATCAGTACCTCTATAGAGTATCTGTCGGATACGTTTCGTCTTGCTGCATCTACTCTTCTAAGTAGTAATTCAATACTCTCAGATTCATTGTATGTAGGGATTACGATTAAGACCGAGGTCATTGCCTCCCCCATCGTCTAACAATCAACAGTATCAACAAGGCAATTATAGCCAATGGTTCAACCATCCAGCCAAATCTTTGAGCATATGTAGCTCCATTAGATATCTCCATCTCACTGATGAGGGTTCCAGCAGTGAATTTATCTAACTTGCTCTCGACCTCACCTTTGTGATTTATAAAAGAGGTAATACCTGTAGTTGAAACATAAGCGATATGTCTAGAGGATTCAGCGGCTCTTACCTTTGCAATAGTCAACTGTTGATCTAATTGCGCGGTATCGCCAAAGGTTGCATTATTTGTCTGAATTAACAAGAAATTTTGATTGTTTTCTATAACAAACCTATCATCTAATAATTCATAGCAGATTAAACTTCTAAATTTGTAATCATCAACTTGAAACACAACAGGATTGGACCCAGCATCAAAATCATTAACTTGATCAGCGTATGGTGACACCTTTTCAGCTAGCTCTCGAAGTGGAAGGTATTCGCCGAAAGGGGTGAGATAACGTTTTGTATAAACTTGAGTAAAATTTGGAGCAAATAGCATTGATTGGTTGCGTGGGTTTGGTGAATTGGTGACTCCACCAACCAAGATAGGAGTACTTAAATTCTTGGATAATTCGGTAATACTCTCCATTACATCTTTGTTTTTGAAAACATCTACATCTACAGCATTTTCTGGCCAAACAATCAAATCAACCTGATTCTCAGTTACTGATTTTTGGGTTTGATTTACATGACGGTTAAAGACCTCTTTTGGCTTATCATTAAAATCTAAACCAAGATTAACTACGCCACCCTGAATTAATGCAATCTTTATGGACCCATTTAAATCCACTGGGTTGGGTATGAGATAAACGAGGGAAATTGTTAATGTTGTAATAATCAATGATCTGAGATTACGAATAGTTGATATCCATGCAAGTGTTCCGGTAACTGCGGCGACACCCAACAGTGGGTAGATTCCCCTAAATAATGAATCAGTTTGGGTAAATCCTAAACGTGTCCAACCAAAACCGGTGAAAGGAACTGTCCGCAACGTCAGTTCTACCAATATGTATGAGCAAACGAATGCAGCTGGATTAAGCCGCTTGTTTTTACCTACAAAAAACGATGGGATTAAGAAAAACAGGGCTTGCATAAAGCAAAGCATGAGCCATGGCAGATTACCCACGTAAATCCCGGTCCATACTTGAGTTGGTAGCAAGATACCTAAACCAAAAAAATAGGAAACTCTTAGTCGCTGTTTTAAGGTTTGACGAGAGATGAATTGATACCAAATTCCCAAGCTGATGATTGCTAAAGGCCAAATTGCAAACGGCTCAAATGCAAAAGATCCAAGAAATCCTGCGAATAGGCCAATGAAAGTATTTATCATGACCACCCGAAGGCGCTAATTATGCGATCAATGCTTGCGCCAAGTCCATACTGCTCCTTTAATCGCATAAGGTCTGGCATCGAAGCCGGAGATTTTGGCAAATTGATCTGCATCTTTGGAATAGTTACATCTGTAGCACATTTAACCAACTTAGGAGCAATCAATGCGTAATCTAAACTCTCTATCAATTTCTTTCGATGGTTAGCAGTAAGCCGCTCATCCCCAGTCTTTGCTGCCTCTATAACCTCCGGTAATGACTGGAAGTTATTTGCGATATACGCTGCGCCCTTCTCTCCAATTCCTCTAATGCCAGGTAAACCATCCGAAGAATCCCCTCGTATCATGGCAAAAAGTGAGTATCTATCGCCTGGAATTTCATACTTGCGGGCAATCCAATCTAGATCTACTAAGTCATGATTGGAAACCCCCTTAGCTAAATAAACGATCTTGACATCCCGTTGATCATCTACCAATTGAAATAAATCGCGATCGCCAGTAACTATTCGTGTAGGTCCAGATTGCTCGACACTTAGAGTTGCTATCAAATCATCGGCTTCATAATCATCAACACCGAGAAGAGGAAGTCCAAGTGCATCTAGAACCTCAAGTAAAACCGGAATTTGGGGAGAGAGCGTATCTGGCTCATCTTCCTCACCCTCTTCATCCAATCGATTCAACTTGTAGTCAGGAAACAACTCCACTCGCCAAGAGGGACGCCAATCCCCCTCTAAGCAGGCAACTAAGCGATCAGGTTGATATTTAACAACCAAGCGAGATGTCATGTCTAGAAAACCTCGAATGGCGTTGACTGGCATTCCCGTTGGCGAAACGAGAGAGTCTGGCATGCCAAAGTAGGCGCGATACCAAAGTGATGCACTATCTAAGAGCATTAAAGTCATACTGCAGCACCTGCATAAGCTACAACTCCACGATCAATTTGTTTGAGAGATTGATCGATAATTTGTTGAAGATCAGGAGCTGCAGAACGTAGTTGACGCAGTAAATCAATTATCTGCTTGATGGCCCGTACAAAATCACCAACTGTTAAATCACTACCCTTAAGGATTGAGGTTAAAGAATGACCACTCGCCCATTTTTGAGATGCCCAACAAAAACCAAAATCAGGTGCCCGCAATGGCTCTAAATTCATGTCACTCTCAGCATCGTGGATCTTCGCATAGATCTTTGATACCTCGGCCAACGCCATTTGTACATCACCTCGAGGTATCTTTGCTCCTTCATCGCTACGAGATTCGTATATGCAGGCTGAGATCACTGAAACTAGATCTGAAGGTGATAATTTACTGAAAACACCAGCTTGAATAGATTCAGCAATAAGTAGATCAGTTTCACCATAAATCTTGGCCAATAATCTGCCTGAATCGGTGATGAGATCACTTTTTATATATCCAAACCTGTCCAAAATTATTTTAATTCGATCAAACCTTTTGGCGATCACATTAGTTCTTGAATCTATTCGCTCCGATAAACCATCTATTTCTCGCTGTAGTCGTTGAGCTCGCTCAGTCAGACGAGAGTGATTTTCTCTATCAGGACAAGCATGTGAAGGATGCTGTTTTAATCTTTTTCGAATGTGTCCGATTTCTTCCTCAATCTCATGGCGCTTTCGTTTACTTTTACGCCCATCGGTTTCAAGTTTTTTTATCTCGCCTCTCATGGCAGCGTACTCCAAGAAATTTCCTAAATGGCATTCCACTTGTTTGAAAAGTTCATCTCTTGCACTCTCATTTTTTCTAATTTGTTTCGCCAAACCAACCACAGCTTTATCGGCTTGAAATTGAGCTAACGAGGATTCCAAAGAAGTTCTAGCCCGACTTGAACCGAATTGTGAAATCAGGTTAATACTCATGTTATACGTCGGTTTAAACGAACTCTTCAAAGGATAGGTTCTAGTCGACGCTAATCCCCCGACAGAAGTTGAATCCAGATCATTGTTCCAAAGAATTACCGCATTACCTTCTATATCTATACCCCGTCGACCGGCTCTTCCAGTTAGCTGTGTGTATTCACCCGGTGATATTGCAACATGTCCTTCCCCGTTCCACTTACTTAATTTTTCTAACACCACTGTTCTGGCAGGCATGTTTATACCCAGAGCAAGAGTTTCAGTAGCAAAAACTGCTTTAACAAAACCTTTTTGGAATAACTCTTCTACGGTGACCTTAAAAGCAGGTAAAAGTCCAGCATGATGAGCAGCAATACCCCGCTCTAATGCATCGGCCCATTCATAATAACCAAGTACAACTAAATCATCCTCTGCAAGATTTTTCATATTCCTGGCAATCGTCGCTCTGATCTCTTTGCGTTCCTCACTATTAGTTAACCGAATACCAGCAGCTAAACATTGCCTAACGGCTGCATCACAATTATTCCTAGAAAAAATAAATGTAATTGCTGGTAGCAGACCCTCTCGATCCAATTTTTCCACTATCTCTGATCTCATTAATGGTTTGGGACCTTTTGGTTTATCGCGCCAATTACCTCGCACTTGTCGATAAGTGTCCCTCTCTAATCGGGTCAACTCTGGATTCAGTTTTTGATTATCGCCAAACAAATCTAATAAACGATTACCAAAAAGCACATGTTGATAAAGAGGAACAGGGCGAATCTCACTGACAATCACTTCCGTATCACCCCTTACTGTCTGAAGCCATTCGCCGAATTCTTCTGCATTTGAGACTGTTGCTGACAGGGAAATTACCTGAACCGCCTCTGATAAATGAATCAGGATCTCTTCCCAAACTGCACCTCGAAATTTGTCAGCTAAGTAATGCACCTCATCCATGACCACGTATTTAAGATCAGAAATCGTTGAGGAATTAGAGTAGATCATGTTTCGTAAAACCTCTGTTGTCATGACTACAATCTGAGCTTCAGAATTAATTGAGATATCACCAGTGAGTAAGCCAATTTTGCTCTCTCCATATTTTGCGCTTAACTCCTGGAACTTCTGATTACTTAGCGCTTTTATTGGCGTCGTATAAAAACACTTTCCACCAGAGTTAATCACTAAATCCACTGCAAATTCGCCAACAATAGTTTTTCCCGCTCCAGTAGGAGCTGCAACCAAAACACCTTTGCCGCTTTCTAAAGCTTGGCATGCCTCTATTTGAAAATCATCTAGTTCAAATGGAAAACTCTCAGAAAACCTCTTTGTTTTCGGAAATCTATTCCTTGCTTTGCTTAGGGCGTAACTTTCAGCCGGAGATAGGCTCATTTCATAAGCCAAGTGCTTAATGCATTTGGTACATTTGAAATCGAAATAGGCAAATCAGACACATACTCGCCGTCGGCATATGCAAATGTTTTTGCGTTTATATGTACCTTCTTTGCCCGAAGAATTTCAATTCTTGGATGCGGGATATGTTTACCAATAAAAACTTTTGGAAAAATAGTTAGAAGTAATATCCTAGAAACAGGTTTTACTATGAAGATATCAAATAACCCATCGGAGTTCGAGGCATCAGGGCAAATCCGCATGCCACCACCATAAGTTTGACCATTGGCAACAGATAAAAGCATGGCTGAAATTGTAAATTGATTTCCATCCAAATCCACTTCATATTGAACTGGCTTAAATCGTGCAAGAGTAAGTAAAGTACCAATTGTGTATTTCAATCGGCCTTTTGGCCATCTGAGCTGATTAGCTAATGAGTTAACTTGAGCATCAAAACCAGTACTTAAAACTTGTACATACCAGCGCTCCCCAAAAGATCCTGAGATTCTTCCAAGATCGATTTTTTCAATCTTTGAAGTTTTAATAGTGCGATAAATATCGAAAAGAGCCTTTTGATAAGTACCAACTGCTCGTGCAAAGTCATTACCTGTACCTGCTGGAATGACCGTGATAGCGATCTGTTTGGTAGCAATATGCTGCAAACATAAATTGACCAGTCCATCTCCGCCAACAGCAACTAGTCTTTCAAATACATACTCCTTAAGTGCTTTCTCCACCTGTTGTTGAGTTTCTGAGGCTGATTCAGCCTCTACTACCTTGTAATCCTGCTTATCTGCTTCCAATAAAGAGACCAACTGGTTTGTTAATTTGCCAGCTTTGCCTCTTCCAGATTTGGGATTTACGACTATCAACCACATTTAAATAGCTTCGGGTTTTTGTATTGGTGAAACCTCTAAAGAGTTATCTTTACCGCGATCTCGTCGTTTATCAGTCAGTAAGGCAAAAACTCCACTGATGAAATATATAAGACAAAGTGGAATTGCAAGTAATGTCATCGTGATGGGATCTGGAGTTGGGGTAAATGTTGCTGTAAATAAAAAGCATAGAAACACAGCTGTTCGCCAGGGTTTTAGAATAGATTTGCCTGACAACACACCAAGCAGGTTAAGAGCAACCAAGAACAATGGCAATACAAAGGCAATCCCAAATATTAGAATTAATCTCAGAACGAAATCAAGGTACTCATCGAAGCGCACTAGATTTCCCAGATTATCTGGAGTGAATCCAAGTAACACATCAACGGCATGTGGCAGAATTAAATAAGCTAATGCAGAACCAGCAGCAAATAATGGCGTTGCAATTGCAGCGAAAATTAGCGCAATTTTTTTCTCCCGTTTGTGAAGCGCTGGTGTTATAAAAGACCATAATTGGTAGATCCAGACGGGAGCAGCAAGAATCACGCCACACAGAACTGATATTTTGACTTGAAGATTAAATGGTCCAAGTATTCCGTTTACATATAAATCACCGCAGCTTTCGGCATCAGGCGTAGTTGCATCGCCGAGGTCGCAAAAAGGTAATGTAAGTAGACGAATTATTTCTTGATAGAAGAACCAGCCTAAAGACGCTGCTAATACAACCGCAATAACAGATTTAATCAACCGATCACGAAACTCACGTATGTGATCAAGCAGCGGCATTTTGTCGCCCCGCTTCTTACGCACGCAGATTACCTATCAGAACTAGGATCTGATTTTTTATCCTCTTTTGAGTCATCTTTGTTCATCTCTTGAACCTCGCTCTTAAAAATACGAAGTGAGCGTCCTAGTGATCGTGCTGAATCGGGCAGACGCTTAGAACCGAAAAGTATTAAAAAAACTACTGCCAGTACGAGAAGATGCCAAGGTTTTAATGAGTTCATGTGCTCATCCTACCTCAAACGCTGGAGTAATTTGCATAGGTAGCTAGCAGATCTCTTACCCTTTGATTGACCATCTCCGATAAAGATGCCGGCGAAATCACCATAATATCTGGCGCAAAACTAACTATAGACCTTGCAAGCCATTCTAGATTACTAACTTTCAAAGTAACCTGTAAGCCACCTGTGACTTTTTGTTGCGCGATAATTATCGAGGTATTTCGTTCAATAAAATTCGTCAGTTTTTCATCAACCCGTAATTCAATAACATGGTCACTCTCATTGGATTGAATCGGATTTTCCTTAAATATCTCCCCGGTATCACAACTGCTTATAAGCTCCATTTTAAAAACTCGATCGCTTTGACGTTCAATGTCATAAGCCGAAAGATACAGATTGCCGTTTGACATACTAATGCGACCCGGCAGGATCTTCCTTTTTGATAGATTGTCTTTTGCAAGAGACTTGTACTCTATATTGAGTATCCTCTTTTGAGAGATCGCTAACGATATTTGAGAGTAAAAAAGCGTAGAATTGATTTGATCTGCGAGTAAAAAAGAATTTTGATCTGCTCCACTGTTGATTTTGTTTAAGATTTTGTCAATTTTAGTTAGCTTTCGCACGTCATCAGCATTTATTTCTCTTAGGATTTCTAAACCAAGTTTTATAACTACCATTTCACTGCTCGAAAATTTACGTGGCTTATTCAGTACTTGAGGTTCAATTACTGAAACGATTCCATCCTCAAAGGTCAAATCAATCAACTCATATGGAGTGTAGCCAGGCAGTCCGCAGAGAAAAATTAGTTGTAGGTCTTTTTCTATTTGCTTTTGGGTAGTATTAAATTTTTCCGCTAGCTCAGTTGTAGTAATACCTGGATTTTCCAATATATAGGGGATCAAATCCATGGTACGCAGAGCCCTCTGCGCAGCATTATCTGCCATTTATTAACGCCTCACATTTTGTAACTATCTTTTTTCTCAATGTCTCAGGTGACAAGACAATTACATCTGATCCATACCAGAGCAATGATTGGATAATCTCATCCTCTAGCGAGTATTTAATCTCCATTTGATCCCACTCGTCATCTTTTGCTTCGAATTTATACTTATTTCTAAGAGCATGCGCTTGATTTTTTTTAACAAGAATTACAGCCGTAGATTGAGTCAATCGCGAAGAGTGGTCTATAAAAGCCTTTAAATCAAAATCAGCCGGCTTAACAAAGCTGTTTGTCTTTCCTGTTGCCTCAATTAATTTGCTGATGCGTACTAGCTTGTATGTCTTGATTGTTTGCTCTTCCTTAGCAACCATGTACCAGAATCCATCTTTGGTATATAGACCGTAAGGCTCAACAGTTCTAATACTGCCCTTGTACTCAAATCTAAGTCGAGTGAGATTATTAATCGCATCAATTATGAGCAAAAGTATTGTCGAGTCCTCACTATCTGTAATGACCGGAGAACTGACCTCATTAGCTTCAACAGGACCACTAATCGATTGAATTTTCAAAAGAGCAGCCTGGGATTGATTGTGTAATGCTGAACCATGCCAAAGATTTGCCGCCATTGTTAAATAGAGAAGTTCTTCTTGAGTGAATGCTTTTGAATCTATCTGGAAGGTCTCTTCTTGGATTAGGTAACCTTGTTCATCCTCAAAGAGGGGGTCTAAACCTTTCACCTCAATCTCTATTCCTAAATTTCTCAACTCATCCTTGTCGCGTTCAAACATCCTTTCCATAGTTTCTGGACTACCCGAATAACCTGCAACTGTGCTAAAAATCTCATTTTTCGTTAGGAAGCGCTTTGACGCAAGTAAGGCTAGAGTTAAATTTATCAATCGCTCAGTTTTTTGATCACTCATAGACCTAGGCTATCGACTTGCAAATAATTTGATAAGATTATGCATGCGAAAATACAATCAATTTGCTTTGCTAGCGGCTTCTATACTCTTGTTCTCTGGTTGTTCAACTGATGGAGGCGTTAATCCCATGATCGATCAAAACACCGATTCCTCCGCTGCATTACCTGCAATTTCTGGCGCAAAGGGTTCAAAGCCAACAATCTCAGCCCCAGTGGGTTCACCACCATCTACTCTTCAGAAAAGCGATATCTATGTCGGAGATGGTAAAGAAGCTAATGATTCTTCAATATTAGAGGTTCATTACACCCTTATGGCTTGGAGTTCAGGAACGCTGGTGGAGTCTTCATGGGATTCCGGTCAGACAGCCACCTTCCCACTCAGCGGTGTTATCGCTGGATGGCAACAAGGAATTCCTGGAATGAAGGAGGGTGGTCGACGTTTGCTAGTCATTCCACCTGATTTAGGTTACGGCTCTCAAGGTGCCGGTGGTGCGATCGGACCTAACGAAACTTTAATCTTTGTTGTTGATTTGATTTCAGTTTCTTAAGCTATTCCAAATTGTCGTAAGAGCCTTTGGAAGGTCGTCTTCGGCGTTGTAGTACTGGAACTCCTGGCGCCATTCTCCGTGCAAATACGAGAAAGCCAGTATGTCCGATCATTCTATGTTGCGGTCTGACTGCAAGTCCTTCGTGATGCCAACCTCTAACGATTGTTTCTGAGGATTCAGGCTCTGTAAATAAACCACAATCCTTTATCGCCTCAGCAATTTTAGAAAGTTGTGTTGTGGTGGCGACATAGGAGAGAAATACTCCACCTGGAACAAGTGCTTTTGCCGCAAGATCTAAACATTCCCACGGGGCAAGCATGTCCAAGATTACGCGATCAAAATCAGATTCAAAACTTTGATCTTGCAACGCACCAACCGTAAGCTGCCAGTTATTTGGTTTTACTTTAAAGTAATTAACAACATTATCCTCTGAGATCTTGGCAAAATCCTCTCTAATTTCAACCGAATGCAAAAAACCTTCATGCCCAATAGCTCTGAGTATTGAAATGCTTAGGGCGCCAGATCCAACTCCGGCCTCTAAAACTCTTAATCCAGGCTTAATATCGGCAACTCCTAGAATCATCGCAGCATCCTTTGGATAAATGATCGTTGCTCCTCGAGGCATCGATAAAACATAGTCAGCTAGTAACGGTCTAAATGCTTGAAACTTTAACTCTTGATTTGTTTTAACTATTGAGCCTTCCGGCAAACCGACTACTTCATCATGTTTGAGCATCCCTTTGTGGGTATGCCATTCAGCGCCTGGTGTTAAGGTAATTGAATACAATTTTCCTTTTGCGTCGGTGAGTTGAACTCGGTCACCATATTGGAAATTCCTATTTATCATTTGACACTCAAGTTGGGGTCTAGGTGTGGATACCATTCAAAAATCAATTTTAAATTAATATCAGATAGAGACTTTATTAAGCGCAAGTTTTGGTGAGGCTGCATTCTTACCATATGTGGAATACCAATCACTTGTGCTCCAGCTCTTAATCCGGACTGCACGCCGGTTATCGAATCCTCCACCACCAGGCATTTCTCAATATCAACTCCAAGTTGACTTGCTGCAAGCTTATAAGGAGCTGGGTCTGGCTTTGAATCTGCTACATCATCTTTAGAGACTGTTGTGTCAAAGATTCCGGTTGGAAATCGCTCTAACACAGCACGCATTTGTCGCCCCGTACTCGCAGTTACTAGAGCAATCGGTATTTGAGCTGATTTACAATCTGAAAGCAGTTCTAGAGCATTAGGGATAAAATGCAATTCATTCTTCAATTTTTCATCCATTACTTCATTTAATCTCTCACTAAAATACCCTAACGGTTTGGTATTACCACTCCGATCTTGCATATATTGTTCGGTTCTCTCCATAGGGCCACCCAAACAATTAACTTGATCAGATGGCTCCCAATTTACGCCTACCTCAGCCATCACCTGTTTTTCTGCCTGAAACCATAATGGTTCAGTATCAACAAGGGTTCCATCCATATCAAAAAGAATCGCACTCATGTGGCGTTGAAATACTTTGCTTCAGGATGATGCAACACAATAGACGAGGTTGATTGCTCCGGGTGCAATTGAAACTCTTCAGATAGGCTCACACCAATACGATCTGGTTGTAGTAGTTCGCAGATTTGTACTTGCTGTTCTAGATCTGGACAAGCTGGATATCCAAATGAATATCGTGATCCTTGATAACCCTGATTGAAAATCTCCTTAAGATCCTGAGAATCAGAACCATTAATACCCAACTCCTCTCGGGTACGGGCATGCCAGTGTTCAGTTAGCGATTCCGTCAGCTGAACTGATAACCCATGCAATTCTAGATATTCTCTATACAGGTTTGCCTGAAATAACTTGGATATCGCCTCGCTTATCGATTGACCCATAGTGATTATTTGAAAACTCACTACATCTACTTCGCCTGAGTCCTTGCTCCGAAAAAAATCAGAAAGACAAAGTCGACGATCTCTGCTCTGCCTAGGGAAGGAGAATCTAACCCTCTCATCCCCCTTCTTAGGACCCTCATGATGAAGAATGACTAAATCATTCCCTTCGCTAATGCAGGGGAAATAACCGTAAACCACGGCCGCATTAAGCCAACCCTTAGATTGCACATCATTGAGTAGAGCTCTCAGCTGAGGTCTACCCTGTTCAGCCGCCATACTTTCAAAATCTTTACCCTTGAGCCCCCATTGGCCAAGGAACAAAGCACGTTCATCAAGCATGTCAACATAATCAGCAAGCGCAATTCCTTTAACAACTCGAGATCCAAAAAAAGGCGGCGTTGGAATTGGATTATTGGATGCTACGTCACTTCGTTCTATATCTACAGTTTGTTCTTTTAAACCAGATCCTCTCGGTGTTCTCCGAGGTTTAAGGGGAGGTAACTCTGCCCCTGGTACTCCTCGCTTTATTCCCATAAGTGTGTCCATTAATTTCAATCCTTCGAATGCATCCTTTGCGTACCGAACTGTTCCGGAGAATTGTTCACTTAAGTCCTGCTCCACAAAAGAACGAGTGAGAGCCGCTCCGCCTAACACAATGGGCCATTTTTTTCCTAAACCACGAGAATCCAGCTCTTGTAAATTCTCTTTCATTATGACGGTAGATTTCACTAAAAGCCCAGACATACCAATCACATCAACTTCTTTTTCTATCGCAGCATCAATTATTTGATTGACAGTCTGCTTTATCCCAATATTTACTGTTTCATAACCATTGTTCGATAAAATAATGTCCACAAGATTTTTACCAATATCATGTACGTCACCTTTGACCGTTGCTAACAAAATCCTGCCCCTACCTTGGTCATTGGTTTTCTCTATATATGGCTCAAGAAATGCAACGGCGCTTTTCATTACTTCTGCAGATTGAAGTACAAAAGGAAGTTGCATCTCCCCTTTACCAAACAACTCTCCAACTACCTTCATACCCGATAGCAAATGATCATTTATAACTGTGAGCGCAGGGATTCCTAAATCAATTGCCGCCTTAAGATCATCAGTGAGCCCTACTTTCTCGCCATCAATAATTCTGCGCTGCAATCTCTCTTCCAACGGAAGGGCGGCTAACTCTGCAGCTCGACTTTCTTTCGATGAGGTGGCTTTAATGTTCTCGAATAATTCCAAGAATTTTGTCAGCGGGTCATAAACAACATTCCCTGCGCCATCAAATTCACGTTGGTCGTAAACCAAATCCAATGCAACCTTGAGCTGCTCCTCAGGTATTCTGTTGATTGGAGTGATTTTAGATGGATGAACGATCGCAGAATCCAGACCGTTTTTTACCGCTTCAGATAAAAACACTGAGTTAAGCACAATTCGAGCAGCGGGATTCAATCCGAAAGAAACATTGCTAACACCTAAAGTTGTTTGAACCTCTGGAAACTCTTCTTTTAATCTTTTAATTGCAGTAAGCGTTTCAATTCCATCTCGTCTGGTTTCTTCTTGACCCGTAGCGATTGGAAAGGTTAAGCAATCGATCACAATGTCATCAACACGCATTCCCCATTTTGTTGTCAGATCTGAAATAAGTCTTCTTGCTACCCTTAATTTCCATTCTGCATCACGGGCTTGACCGGACTCATCAATTGTCAGCGCGATTACCGCCGCACCATGCTCAACAACTAAGGGCATAATTCGAGCAAACCGAGAGTTTGGTCCATCCCCATCCTCATAGTTCACTGAGTTTATTACTGACCTACCTCCCAGTTGTTTTAGTCCCGCCTCAAGCACTGCAGGCTCGGTGGAATCCAGAACCACAGGGAGTGTGGAAGTTGTTGCAAATCGGAATGCCAATTCACTCATGTCAGCTACACCATCGCGGCCAACATAATCTACTGAAAGATCTAACATATGCGCGCCATCACGAATTTGATCTCTAGCAATTTCTACACAGGTTTGCCAATCCTCAGCAAGTAATGCATCACGGAATGCTCTTGAGCCATTTGCGTTGGTTCTTTCACCAATTGATAAATAAGTATTTTGCTGTCTGAATGGAACAAATTGGTATAAGGATGATGCACCGATTTCTCGACTGATCGTTCTTGCAGCCAGTGGCATTTGGCCTAAAGCACTGACGACCTCTTTCATATGAGCAGGAGTTGTGCCACAGCACCCACCAATGAGACCAACCTTGTAATCATTCACAAACTGTTTCAGTGACTGGGCCAACTCGCTTGGAGTAAGTGGATAATGCGCTCCATTTTCGCCAAGGATAGGTAGTCCCGCATTTGGCATTACTGAAATACCAACAGAGGCGCCTTTACTTAGGACTCTAAGATGTTCACTCATCTCCGCCGGTCCGGTCGCACAATTTAATCCGATTAAATCGATGCCAAGTGGCTCTAAGGCATTCAAAGCTGCACCTATCTCAGATCCCATCAACATAGTTCCAGTGGTCTCAACTGTTACTTGTGCTATTAGAACAACATCTTTTTTGGAGTTCTTAATTGCCTCTCGAGCGCCATTGACCGCTGCTTTTGCCTGTAGTAAATCTTGTGTGGTTTCGATTAACAAAGCGTCCGCGCCACCATCGAGTAAACCATTGGCAGCTGTTAAGTAAGCCTCTTTGAGTTTGTCATAACTTGTGTGCCCTAAAGTTGGTAACTTAGTACCTGGACCTAGCGAACCCAATACCCATCTAGGCTTATCTTGGGTGGAGTACTGGTCGGCAATTTCACGGGCAATCTTCGCACCGGCAAATGCCAACTCATAAATTCGATCTTCAATTCCATACTCTGCTAAGTTGGCAAAATTGGCACCAAATGTATTGGTTTCTATCGCATCTACACCTGCATCTAAATACGCAGCATGAACATCTTTCACGATATCGGGCCTAGTTACATTTAGGATTTCATTGCATCCCTCATGCTGTTGAAAATCTTCAAGGGAAGGATTTCTTTCTTGGAGCATGGTGCCCATAGCCCCATCGGCAATGACGACGCGATGTTTAAGCGCACTGCGAAGGGTTTCCATCTAACTAAGTTTACCTTAGAGACTGGTACATCATTTCTATCTTTAGAGGGCAAGACCTAACAACGAGTCAATTCCTCTAGAAACTAGACCTGATTCATTTACTTTTGGTGATCTTTGAGATGATTTTGCCCACGTGATTAAACGATCAAGAGCGGTTGGTGTATCTAAATTGTTCCCAAGATCATAGACAATTGCTTGCAATAAATCTTTCGTATCATCAACTTCACTTTGAGCTAAAGCAGATCGCATTAATGAAACCTCAAAAGTAGATTTTTGTAATAACGCATCGCTCCAAGACCGATCTTGCTGATAATGCCCACTAAGCAATGCCCATCTAATCACCATTGGATCAACACCTTGATTTAACAACTTCGAAACAAAAACTAAGTTGCCTTTGGATTTACTCATCTTCTCTCCATCTAGATGAATCATCGCTGCATGAACATAATTTTCAGCAAAACCTCGACCATATGCTGCTTTTACTATCTGCTCGCTCATGTAGTGATGCGGAAAGGTAAGATCAGATCCGCCACCTTGTATTTGAATAATCGGATCAGCATTATCGCTATTTAAATAATGAACAGCTATGGCAGTGCATTCAACATGCCAACCAGGTCTTCCCAAGCCAAACTTGCTTTCCCATGAAGGGTCATCTCCTTCATGAGCCAGCCAAACAACTGGATCTAATGGATGTTTTTTTCCGGGCCGTTGAGGGTCTCCCCCTCTTTCCGCAAAAATCTTTATCGCATCCTCCATTGAAAATGGCATTTGTTGCAAAAATCTTTCAACCGAGAAGTAGTGATCATGACCAACTTGATATAAAAAACCCTGCTTATCAAGCAAATCAATAAAATTCTCAATGATTTTCATTGAGTCAGTTACTTTAATTAAATTAGTTGGCGGAATTACTCGCAGAGCAGTCATATCGGTCAAAAACAAATCTATCTGATTATTAGCAAGTGTCTGCCAATCAAGTAAATCTCGCTTGGCTCTGACCAGAAGTGGATCATCTATATCGGTTATATTTTCTACAAAATTCAAGTGCGTACCTGATAGGTACTGATATCTGTTGACTAAATCAAACGCTATATAGGTAGCCGCGTGGCCTAAATGAGTAGCATCATAAGGAGTGATCCCACAAACGTAGATTCTAAAAGGAGACCCCTGCTCAATTTCAACCATCTCATTTTTTGAATTTTTCAATTTAAGGATTGGAAAACTCAAGTCAGATAACCTTGAAACATGAGGCCTTGGCCAAGGGTTCATAGTCAATTATCTCCCATCAGACCGGTGGCCAAGGAACTGCTGGCCATTGATTACTAGGAAGTGGAAATTTACTCGAAGCCTTAAGATTTTCTATTCGCGTACGCATGGCAGCAATCTCCTGCTCTGTTAGGTACTCAGCAAATATCTCCTCTAAATCTAGATTTCGTACATTGTCAATCAATTTGTTTTCCTGTTGAGAAAAACTAAGATCAGCAAATTGCCATACAACGGTTCGCAGTTTATCTTCTTGATGGAAACATACCCCGTGATCACAACCCCAAAGTTTCTTATCTTTATCAACTAGAAGGTGCCCAAACTTACGATCAGTATTATTAATAATGGCATCAAATAAAGCTAAAATTCTCAACTGCAGATCATTACTCTGACCATACTCCACCACATCAACAGATTCATCAATCTCGATCCATTGTTGAACCATCCCAAAACCAAAGGGTCCTTCGCGTAATACTGTATGAGGCACTAGGTTAAAGCCAGCTCGTTCACTAATTAGAAAAGCGGCGTACTCTCGGTAAGCTAGATTTCCATCTTCAAAATCCCAAAGTGGTCTCTCACCCGCCACGGGCTTATAAATAACCTTGACCTTAGGATCAGTGCCCTTCAGATGAGCTTGTAATGTTGCGTTAGAAGCATCAACTAAACGCCCAATCACTACCAATTCACAATCTTGTATTTGAGCAGCAATCTGACTCATCGTCGATAACCATTCGCACGGGGGCAAAGATGACCTAGCGGATCAACTGGTAAGGCACAAAATGGGCATTGGGGCCTACCGGCATTAACGATCGACTTTGACCTTAAACAAAACCCTTTAATCTGATGAATCTTAAGGTGCAGAACAATTAAATCAGGACCATAATCGAGGTCATCAATTAACAATTCATCTTCTTGAGTAGCCGCTTGAATATTAACCACAACATATTGATTTTCCCAAGAGATGCTTATCACGCCAACAGTGAAATCTGATTCGATCGGCAACTCCATAGGTTGTTCGTCAATCGTTGCGGGTGTCGCCAATTCCGCCGTCGTGGCTAGCTTTCCCCGTCGTAACTCTCTAATTAAATCTTCAAAACGCTCAGCTAATGCAATAACTTGTCCTTTTTCCAAAGTAACAGTGTTTAAACCAGATTCAGATTTAACTTGTAAGAAAAATTGTCTCTGTCCAGGTTCTCCAATAGCACTGACAATAAAACGCGTGGCTGGTGCATGCCGATAGATAATTCTGGGCACTAGCGTTTCCACCATATCTTTTGTTCTCCAACTAAATTCCCTCCCCCAAGTTGATTAGACTTGAAAAGTTGAAAATTACTGCTTTTGATTCTGTAATTTGTTTGCAACACTGTCTGGCTGCCCTTATCAATCCTGATTGTTGATATCGAGGCGGGTTCAGCGACAAAGCTCTGAAACCGATCAATAGGCAAAGAAAGAGTGCTCGCCAGGATCATTTTTATGATATCGCCATGGGTAACTAACAGCAGCGAGCCTTTTTCAACAGCTAGATCTGCTAGGAGCTGATCGACCCTACTTCTCATTTTTTTAAAACCTTCCCCCTCTGGGAAAGTGAATGTGGAGGGTTTGGTTAGCACCTGTTTCCACCTTGGATCTCTTGTTAAACCGGTTAGTTTTCTGCCCGACCATTTCCCATAATCCATTTCAATCAATCTAGGTTCAACTACAAAATCAGTGTTTGGGTTTCTCGTCATATAAGGCGTGATCGTCTGCAAACAACGTGTAAGTGGGCTGCAATAAATTTGTGTGATCTTCAAGCTTTCTAGATAGCCAACAATCTCTTTGGCTTCTTTAACCCCTTTTTTTGAAAGCTCAACAGAGTTGTCTTGGCCTGCCAATATCCCCCTGGTATTGGCCGAAGACTGGGCATGACGCAATAGATAGATGATTGGCATCTGGCAAGGTTACCGATCTTTTATCGCTCAGGTTGCTACCCTGCCAACCGTGGAACATAGAAAAATGAGTGGGGTTTCCATCTCCCGTCTTGGTCTTGGAACCATGACCTGGGGTCGTGATACTGACGAAAATGAAGCTGCCCAACAACTTCAATACTTTGTCGAAGCAGGTGGCAACCTAATCGACACCGCAGCAGTTTATGGAGACGGCGATGCCGAGCGGGTTTTAGGGGGGTTTATCGGCACACTTGTTAAGCGAGATCAGATCTTGATCGCTTCAAAGGCTGGGATAACATTTAAAGATGGCGCAAGGAGAGTTAGTAATTCACGTAATGATTTAATTTCTGATCTTGATAAAAGTCTGAGTCGTTTAAATGTTGATTATTTAGATATGTGGCAAATACATACCTGGGACAAAAATACGCCATTGGAAGAAACCTTGTCTGCTTTGGATTATGCGACAACCTCAGGCAAAGCCCGATATGTCGGCGTTTGTAATTTCAATGGCTGGCAGCTTGCAAGATCTGCAACTTTGCAAAATCCAATCTTTGGCAAAGCTGCAATTACCAGTACTCAAAATGAGTACTCCTTGTTAAATCGCAAGGTCGAAGAGGAGGTAATTCCGGCTACCGCCGCTTTAAATTTGGGCTTCCTTGCCTGGTCTCCACTTGGTAGAGGCGTCTTAACTGGAAAGTACCGAAATGGTGTCCCTTCAGATTCACGTGGGGCCTCCCCTCATTTTGCAAATTTTGTTGAACCATATTTAACTGAACGGGCTCGACAGATAGTTGAGGCGGTTTGTGTGGCTGCTGATGGTTTGGGTTACTCACCGCTTGAGGTAGCACTTTCATGGGTAAGAGATGCACCAGGGGTAACCAGTGCATTAATTGGCGCTAGAACTGGAGCCCAGCTTCGAGGAATTTTAACTGTGGAGCAAATTACTTTACCGACACAGGTGCGGCAGGCGTTAAATGAAGTTTCAGCTAATTAAATTTACTTAAACGTTCTCTAAAAACTCATAAAGAACTCTTGCGCCAAACTTCAAACTATCTAGCGGAACTCTTTCATCAACGCCATGGAAAAGTGAGAAAAAATCTAAATCTGCTGGCAGACGTAATGGTGAAAAGCCATATCCAACGATTCCCAGATCATGAAGGGCTTTGTTGTCAGTGCCTCCGCTCATCAGATATGGAACTGGTATTCCCTCTGGATCCTCTGAATTTATTGCATTGCACATTGCCTCAACCAATGGGCCAGCAAAATCAACCTCGAGTGCAATATCTCTAACGATTATCTCCACCTCAATTTCTTCACCAGCTAACTTCTTTATAGTGTTATGCAGTTGCTCTTCATAACCTGGTAAAAAACGACCATCAACGACTGCTGAAGCAGATTGTGGAATCACATTCTCTTTATAACCAGCGTTAAGCATCGTTGGATTTGCTGTGTTTGAGATTGTCGCACCTATCATTTTTGCTGCACTTCCAAGGTGTTTAACGAGAGGTTTTACATTGCTGCCATCGTATTTATCGCCGGTTAGATCTGCAATTTTACGAAAGAATTTCTGACTCGTCTTAGTCTCAAGTTGTGGCCACTCGTAGTTACCGATCCGAGATACTGCATCCGAAAGTTTAGTAATAGCATTATCTTTGTTAACAAATGAACCATGACCAGCAGTTCCTTTTGCTGTAAGGCGTATCCACTGTATTCCTTTTTGAGCTGCTTCTACTAAGTAAATACGCTTGTCTCCAGTGATATTGATGGAGAAACCACCAACCTCTGAAATGGCCTCGCTATATCCCTTGAACAATTCAGGACGGTGCTTAACTAACCATCTGGAGCCGTAAGTTGATCCCGCCTCCTCATCAGCAAAAAACACTAACAAGATGTTTCTAGGAGGTTTGTAGCCAAGCCTGCTCCACATTCGAGCTGTCGCAAGAATCATGGCATCCATGTCCTTCATATCAACCGCGCCTCGGCCCCACAAAAATCCATCTTTTATAACTCCACTAAATGGATCAACAGACCAGTCATCAGCATTTGCTGGAACTACATCTAAATGTCCATGTAGAACAAGGCCTGGCCGAGTCTGATCCTGTCCTGGAATTTGAGCAACAACACTTACTCGATTAGGAGCTGACTCAATCAGCTCGCTTTTAATACCAACCTCTAGAAGTTTCTTGGCTACATACTCAGCGATTTTTTTCTCATCGCCTTTGCCCTCACCATAATTAACACTTGGAATCTGAATTAACTCCTGGCAAATTTGGATAGTTTCATTCTCAAGTTCAACAATCTGCTCTGGAGTTAGTTTCATCAGGATCTGATCCTACACAGCATTAATTTCCTATAGCCAGGTATTGCGATAAAATAGGAGTAAGTCCAGGTGGCGGAATTGGCAGACGCGCTAGCTTGAGGTGTTAGTGCCCGTAAGGGCTTAGGGGTTCAACTCCCCTCCCGGACACGATTAGAGCTGATAAAGATTATGATTCGCTGGTGGATCTAGCCGTGAGCAATCTGATTCGTATCATCCCTGATTTTCCTAAACCAGGGATCATATTCAAAGATATAACCCCGCTATTGGCAGACTCTGAGGCATTTGAATCCTGTTGCAAGGAGTTTTCAAAACTGGCGGCCTCTGTTGATTACATCGCAGGAATAGAGGCTAGAGGATTTATTTTTGGAGCTGCTGTTGCTGCATTTAGTGGTAAGGGATTTATACCGATTCGTAAATCCGGAAAACTACCAGGGGCAACACTGTCGGTAAATTACGATCTTGAGTATGGGACCGCCTCACTTGAGATACATGAAAATTTGATTCCACACAACTCGAAAGTGCTAATCATTGATGATGTCCTGGCGACTGGAGGGACAGCATGCGCTGCAATAGAACTGATCCTGATGGCTGGATTACAACCAGTTTCAACCGCCTTCCTTCTTGAAATTCCCGATCTAGGAGGAAAATCACGGATCGCCAGAACACATTCACAGATACAAATTCACACATTATTGGCACAATAGCGATATGGCTGAATTAATCTATTACTGCGGAACCATGGATAGTGGTAAATCAACCTTGGCGCTTCAGACCGCTCACAATCATCGCTCTCGTGGACGTGAAGGAGTCATATTCACTAGTAAAGACCGTGCTGGCAAAGGTTTGATTTCATCCAGATTAGGTTTGCAAATTGAAGCCTTAGAGGTTGATGAGGATTTAGATATACATAAATTGATCGTTGAAAGATTATCAATTGGTGGAAAAATTAGTTTCATCATTTGCGATGAAGCTCAATTTTACTCTCCGGAGCAGATTGAACAACTTGCCAAAATAGTAGATGGTTTGGGTATAGATGTATACGCCTTTGGAATCTTGGCTGATTTTCGGACAAAGTTGTTTCCAGGCAGTGCTCGACTAGTGGAGTTAGCTGACAGAGTTCAAACTCTGCAAGTTGAGGCACTTTGCTGGTGTGGCGAGCGAGCAACGCACAACGCCCGAACCGTGGACGGAAAAATGGTTACCGAAGGTGAACAAGTTGTGGTTGGTGATGTTGGTAAGTCTTCAACCGTTTCCTACGAAGTGCTTTGCCGCAGACATCATATGAGGAAAGTGACCTCAAAAATTTCAAATCCAGCAGCTGAGCAGTCACTCCCCTTTAACAGTTAGGAAAAGATGAAAACCAAAGGGTACGCAGTACTTAAAGCAAAAGAGCCATTAGTTTCATTTGAATTTGATCGACGTGAACTCCGTCCAAGAGATGTGGCCCTTGAAATTTTGTACTCCGGTATATGTCATTCAGATATTCATCAGGCTCGCGAAGAGTGGGGACCAGCAATTTTTCCTATGGTTCCAGGTCATGAAATCGTCGGGAAAGTGATTCAAACTGGTTCTCAAGTTAGTAAATTTAAAGTTGGTGAATTGATTGGGGTTGGAGTTTTCGTAGACTCATGCAGGAATTGCTCCAGTTGCCTGAAAGGATTAGAACAATATTGTGTAGAAGGAATGACTGGAACTTATAACGCTCTTGAACGAGATGGTAAAACTGTTGCGTACGGTGGATATTCTGACAAATTTGTGATTGACGAAGATTATGCAGTGCATGTTCCAGCCAATCTAGATCTTGCAGGTGTAGCACCTTTAATGTGCGCTGGAATAACTCTTTATTCACCGTTAAAAAACTGGAATGCGGGGCCCGGAAAAAAAGTTGCAATCATGGGCCTTGGTGGATTAGGACATATGGGGGTTAAGTTTGCCCATGCATTGGGTGCTGAGGTGACTGTTCTTTCTCACTCTGCTGGTAAAGAGGTTGATGCAAAAAGAATGGGTGCTGATCACTTTATTGTTACTAAAGATGCCAAGGATCTATCCCATCTACGTAAAAGCTTTGACCTGATTTTAAATACGGTTTCAGCAGATATTGAGCTGGACCCATATCTACAGCTTCTCAAATTAGATGGAACTCTTGTGGTCATTGGGCTGCCTGGCAAGCCCTACCAAGTTCACGTTGGAACTCTTCTAGATCAACGCAGATCATTGGCCGGTTCGATGATCGGAGGTATCGCTCAATTACAAGAAATGATCAACTTTTGCGGCGAACACCAAATAACAAGTGATGTTGAAGTAATTAAAGCCGATTATATAAACAAAGCATATGAACGTACAGTACTAAGTGATGTCAAGTATCGATTTGTGATCGAGGCGAAGAGTTTTAATTAAAGCTTTCAAATAACAGCGCGAGTATCGGCGCTAAAGCAATTGCAGGAAGAAGATTTGCTACCGCAACATCTTTAATCTTGAGTAATCTTAAAGATATTCCGATCAATAACACTCCACCAACTGCAGTCATCGCCGCTATTTGATAATCAGCCAATATTGCCCCCAAAGAAATTCCAATCCCAGTCCATGTGAATTGATAGATTCCGACAGGCAAGCTTGATAGGGCTACCCCCCAACCCAAAGATGCAGCAAACGCAATTGAAGTAAATCCATCCAGCGTACTTTTTAGTACCAATTGATCGATACCGGTACCCATCCCATCTGAAATACTCCCTAAGATTGCAAGCGGGCCAATGGCGAATACAAGTGAAGCCGAGACAAACCCTTCAACAAAATTTGATTCATCATCTCTACTAAATTTCAGCCGCAACCTCTCACCAAAAACCTCAAGTGATTCTTCAATCTTAAGCCAACTACCCAACGCTGCACCCATTATCAGAGAGAACACGATCACAAGAATCGCACCGCCTTGCGGTAGCGCATCAGTTAAACTTTGATCCCAATATGAGCTCAAGGCATCTGCAGCAGAGATTGCAGTAATACACCCTAAAACATCAGTAATTAACCGTCTGAATTTTTCACTTAGTTTCTTACCTATGAGAATGCCAATAAGAGAGCCAGTTATAATGGCAAAAATGTTTAAGGTTGTACCAAATCCGGGAAACATTTATACAAACTTAATAAACGAAATTATGCCAAATACAAGGCAATAAATTGCAAATGGATAAAGCGTCTTTGTTTTGAACCAGCGAACCAGAAAAGTAACACTTAAGTAGGTTGCGATAAAAGAAATGATCGATCCAACAAGTATTTGTCCCAAAACCAATCTGGTATCGGTGGTGAAAAGCTCTGGTAACTTCACAACTGACGCTCCCAGAATCACAGGCAATGAGAGAAGAAAAGCAAAATCAGAGGCGACAGAGTGGTTGAGTTTTCGAAGCAAACCTGCACTCATCGTCACGCCAAATCTACTGATGCCAGCAAACAAGGCCAAACTCTGTCCAAATCCAATTGCAAGCGCTGTTTTGGCATTAATTCTTCGATCAATCTCAGCATCTGAATCATGAAGCTCATGCAGAATATCTCGTCTTGATAGACGTTCTGCAGTAATCAGAATCAAACCATTTATGCTCAGAAAAATTGCTGAGTACTGAGGTTTGCCAAAAATACTTTGAAAATAATCATCTAGCGCCAAACCTAAAATCCCAACTGGAATGGTAGCGATGACAATATAACCCAGCACCCTAAACGGAGTAGATTGATAGTTCTTAGTTCGTACCGCCTTATATGTTCCCGATATTAATCCAATCCAACGTTTTCTAAATACCAAAAACAGCGCCACTGAACTGGCTAGATGCATTGCTATTGTAATCAGCAAATAGGCATCATTTTCCTCACTGATGAACTGCTTGAACGACCCGCCAATCCAAGCCGGTATCAAAATTGCATGACCGAGGCTTGAGATCGGAAAAAGTTCAGTTAAGCCTTGAATAAAGCCAATGATGATCGCTTGCTCATAAGTGAAACTCAACGCAAACCATCCTTTTATCGGCGACTAAGATAGAGTTTAGCAGTGAGTCAAGGTGATAATAACGTTAATTGGTTACAGAAGATTCGCAATTTTCTTAGAGCCTCTAAAACCATACCAAAAACTTCTTGGCGAGCTGAATCTACCTGGGGAATTACTTATGGCAATCACAAATTACTGAGATTTTGCATTCTAATTTTTGGATTGACTCTATTTGGCATCGGCGAATCATTTCTGGTAATCACCTCACTTGGTAATTCTCCCTGGGTAGTTTTATCCGAAGGTATTGCGCTGAATTCAAATTTAAATATCGGCCAAGCTACTTTTCTAGTCTCCTTATTAGTATTGCTTTTTTGGATCCCACTTAAACAAAAGCCTGGTTTTGGAACACTGGCAAATATTGTGGTAATTGCTGCAGCAATAGAGCTTGGCTTACTGTTGATACCAGAAGTTGAAAATCTGTATGTGAAACTTTTCTACCTGTTTTTCGGCATCCTACTGGTCGGAATTGGCTCCGCCCTCTACATAACCTGCGGACTGGGAACTGGCCCCCGGGATGGTTTGATGACTGGTCTGCACTATCGAACCGGGGTGCGGGTGGGAAGGGTTCGGCTCGGGATTGAGGTAATTGCTTTGAGTACCGGCGCCTTATTAGGCGGCTCACTTGGGCTGGGAACCGCCCTCTTTGCTTTGCTAATTGGCCAATCTGTTGCGGTCTCGTTGGGTGTTTTGGGCCGGCTTACCTCTAAGTAACAAATAAAGTTGTACTACTCCCCTCGGTTTGTCGGACCGCATCTGACAACATGTCGAAAACACCATGTTAAAAAAACAGAAGGGTCTATTCCATGCTTGATAGCTTCTTTAAAATCAGTCAGCGTGGCTCAACCGTAGCTCGTGAAGTTCGTGGCGGCGTCGTCACATTTTTCACAATGGCCTACATTGTTGCGCTCAATCCACTCATCATCGGTTTAGCAAAAGATGCTGATGGAAAATACATTGGCGGCGGCGATGCTCCTAATCTTGCATTAGTTGCAGCAGCTACCGCACTCATTGCCGGCATTATGACCATCTTGATGGGCGTAGTTGCTAACTTTCCATTAGCCATTGCAACTGGTCTAGGTTTAAACACCTTTGTTGCCGTTGGTATCGCCTCTAAAATGACCTGGGCAGATGCCATGGGACTTGTAGTCCTAGAAGGCTTAATAATTCTTATTCTGGTACTCACCGGATTCCGTACTGCGGTATTTCGGGCTGTACCTACACAATTAAAGATCGCGATATCAGTCGGTATCGGTCTCTTCATTGCACTCATTGGACTTGTCGATGCCGGATTTGTTCGTAGAACTGGAACCGGACCTGTACCGGTAACTCTGGGTGATAACGGAAATCTTGTTGGATGGCCAGTGGTTGTCTTTGCCTTTGGTTTATTCCTGACAATTGCTCTAACTGTCAAGAAAGTTAAAGCAGCGATCCTCATCGGAATCGTTGCTGCAACTGGTGTGGCTATTGCAGTTGAATCAGCATTCAAAATTGGTCCGTTGTTTAACGGTGCCACCGGTGAAGTTAATCCAAAGGGTTGGAATTTGAATGTTCCAGCAGTACCAGAGACTGTTGCAGCAACACCAGACTTTGGAATTCTTGGTGATTTCAATTTACTTGGTGGATTTGATCGAATCTCATTAGTCGCTGCAGTTCTACTAGTTTTCACATTACTACTAGCTGACTTCTTTGACACTATGGGAACTATGACAGCAATTGGTAAGCAGGCTGGATTAGTTGATAGAGATGGCAATGTAGAGGGTGCAAATCGCATTTTACTTGTTGACTCAATCGCTGCCGCTGCAGGCGGTGCTGGCTCAGTCTCCTCAAACACCTCATATATTGAATCAGCTTCTGGCGTTGGTGAAGGTGCCCGAACAGGTTTAGCATCTGTTGTAACTGGTGTGCTATTCCTGCTCACCACCTTCCTCGCCCCACTGGTTGCCGTTATACCTTATGAGGCTGCAACCCCAGCTCTTATCATTGTTGGCTTCTTGATGATGACTCAAATTAAAGGAATCGATTGGGATGATCTTGGAATTGCGATACCTGCATTCTTAACAATTATTCTGATGCCATTTACCTACAATATTTCTGTTGGTATTGGTGCAGGATTTGTTTCTTATGTAGTGATCAGACTATTCCAAGGCCGCACCAAAGAGATTAGTCCTTTGATGTGGGTAGTCGCTGGATTGTTTATGATCTACTTCTTGCAATCCCCAATAAATATCTGGACTGCATAAGTTAATATCCAAAAAGGGGCGGGCCGAAAGGTTCGCCCCTTTTACCATTTAATGGGAGTTGATCCTTTTTTAACTAACCGCTTATTGCTTTTACTAAATGGCTTGGAACCAAAAAATCCTCGATAAGCTGATAAGGGACTTGGGTGTGCCGAAGTGAAAAGATCTTCCTGAGCAAAATACTTACTCATGTTCTGTGCCGGTTTACCCCACAATATTCCAATCACCTTTTGTTGCGCCAAGTGAGCGATTACCGATTCAGTAAATTGTTGCCAACCGATCTTTGTATGTGCCGACGGTTGATTCGGCGCTATGGTTAAACAACTATTAAGTAGAAACACGCCCTGAGCAGCCCAATCAGATAGATCGCCATTTGTTCTGCTAATTCCTAAATCAGCTTGCAACTCACGATAGATATTCTTTAAGGAAGCAGGTAATGAACTAACTGCGTGGGGAACTGAAAACGCTAACCCTGTTGCATGCCTTTCATTTGGATATGGATCTTGTCCAAGAATTACTACTTTGATCTCATTTGGATCGCATTCAAAAGCCCTGAAAATTTTTGATTTATCCGGCAAGAATTCGCCCGTTAAGGATTGGGATATTTTATGAAGCAAAGATATATCAACGAGATCTTGCCATTGATTTGGAAGGAGAGAGCTCAAGTCAAGTGGCACGGGCAAAAAAACGACCATTCTGGCTTTGTACCGAGATTGGCAACCCGTATGCAACTGATAAATTTGCATCAGTTATCACTGATTCAATGACTCCCTGCGCAATCACTTTGCCCTCTTTCAGCAGTAATGCATGTGTAGTACCAGCAGGTATCTCCTCTATATGGTGGGTAACTATCACTGTTGCCGGTGCTAGTGGATCACTGGCAAACGCTTCAATTCTCTTCAATAGATCCTCACGTCCGCCTAAATCTAGCGAGGATGCTGGTTCATCTAGTAAAAGTAATTCTGGATCTGCCATAAGAGAACGTGCGATTTGCACACGCTTTTTTTCGCCATCACTTAAACTGCCAAACTCTCGATTTCCTAATTCCCGCACCCCTAAGGCAGTTAGCAATGCCATAGCTCTGGATTCATCCCATAGATCATATTTCTCCTGCCAGCGACCATACATGGCATAAGCGGCGGTTAACACGACATCAATTACCAATTCATCTGCAGGAAGTTGCTCTACTAGTTTTGATGATGTTAGACCTATTCGCGTTCGTAATTCAAAAACATCAACTCTTCCCAGTGTTTCACCCAGAATTTGAACCTGGCCAGATGTTGGATGAATTAACGAGGAACAAACCTGCAACATAGTGGTTTTGCCGGCTCCATTAGGTCCAAGAATTACCCAACGCTGACCTTCAAGTATCTGCCAATCTAAAGGTCCCAGAATGGTTCGGTCGCCTCGTTGGACGCTGATATTTGATAACTCCAATATCGGCCTCATAGGAGTGAAAGATACCTCGCCAAGTGCCCGATTATGGCTAATCTGACCCAATGCCGATTGAAAGTCACTCATCTTTTACTGGCCTGATACTTGTTTCAGGGCAAGACAGGCCAGGCATCACTGAAAAACTGATGACTACCTTGGCTCAATTTTCAGTAAAAATATTAGATATTGAACAATTGATCATTCGAGATCGTCTGTTGTTAACAATTCTGATATCACTCGATGAAGCACATAGTGAGGCAATTCTAGAAGATTTGAATATCTTACAGGCAGAAATTGGATTGGATATTGCCGTTGATTTCGTTCAGCACAATTTAACGCAAGGCAACTCGGAATTTTTGCGAGTAGTTATAGTTGGGGAAAACATTAACCCTGCAGGTTTGGCGTCAGTGGCAGGTAAAATAGCATTACTGGGCGGAAATATAACCTCCATCAAGCGAACCGCAACCAACCCATTACTAGCAATTGAGCTAGATCTGACAATTCCAAATCATTCACTTAAGCAAGTACAGGGTGAGTTAGCAAAAATCGCTATTGAAAATAAAATTGATCTTGCTGTTGAACCAGGTGGTGTAACTCGAAGATCAAAACGCCTGGTTATGTTGGACATGGACTCAACCTTGATTGAACAAGAGGTCATTGATTTACTAGGTAGGTTTTCCCAGCAGGCAGATGAAATTATTCAGATAACCAAAAAAGCAATGGCTGGCGAGATGGATTTCCAGGAGGCACTCATATCTAGAGTAAAGCTGCTGGCAGGAATGGATGAATCAGTTATCAAAAAAGTAAGGGATCAAATTTCATTAACCAAAGGTGCTCAAATGCTCATTCAAGAGCTTCATAAGATCGGCCACAAAGTCGGTGTAGTTTCAGGGGGGTTCATTGATGTAATTGAACCGATACTGAAATCACTCGATGTCGATTATTACGTTGCAAATAAATTAGAGATCTCAAATGGCGTTCTCACCGGAAGAGTTATTGGACCTATTGTTGATTCCCATGCCAAGAAAAAGGCGTTAGAAGATTTTGCTACTCGGGAGAGTGTTTCTATGAATCAAACAGTTGCGATTGGTGACGGAGCCAACGATCTAGAGATGATAAAGGCAGCTGGACTTGGAATAGCTTTTAACGCTAAACCTAAGGTCGTTGCAGCGGCTGATACAACGCTCAGCACAAAAGACTTGGCAGCAGTATTGCCGCTGATGGGTATTAACTTTTAAATCAAGAGATTTTCTGTCGCTAATTTTCTCAGTTGCTCGACCATCTGCGCTGGATCTGAAGATTTATAAACAGCACTTCCAGCAACAAAACAATTGGCGCCGGCCTGCGCGGCTTCAGCGATTGTATCTAGCGATACACCACCGTCTATCTGTAAAAGCGGTTTAACCTTAACCATACTTTGAATGTGTTTCCTAGCAACACGTACTTTATCCATTTGCTCATACATGAAGGATTGACCTCCAAATCCCGGCTCAACCGTCATTATCAAAAGCATGTCTATGTCACCCATGAATTCTTCAATATCTTGAAAAGGGGTAGCAGGTTTTATTGCCAGGCCAACTTTTGCACCATTAGATCGAATATCACGAATTGTATTTGCAACATTTTTTGCTGCTTCATAATGAAAGGTAACAGAAGTAGTTCCATGCTCGGCGTATTTGGGTGCAATAGAATCTGGGTCGCATACCATCAGATGGGCGTCTACAGGTAGCTTTGAATAATTGATGATTTTGAACGCTCTTTCTATGTCAAATGTAAAATTTGGTACAAATAAATTATCCATAACATCTAGATGTAGCGCATCAGAAACATTAGAAATCTTAGCAATCTCATTTTCCAGATCATCAAAATTTGCATTCAAGATGCTTGGGTTTATATAAACTGAGCCAGCCATGAGATTATTTAACCCAATTTCTGAAATAAAACCATAAACATGGCGTCAGATTGATCAAGGTGTGTCCAAAGTTGTGCACTTCCATCCGGCAGCAAACCATTTCTATGAGCACCGGGTAGACCATTTAGAGAAAGAATCTTCATATCTTTATGTTGAGACAAGAAATCTATTACCTGTCCACGGGTTTCTGCAATATGTGGAGAGCAGGTCACATAAGCAATAACTCCATTAGGTTTGAGCAGCTGATATGAACTATCTAAAAGCTTTCGCTGTAGCAAAACAAGCTCCTTGAGGTCCTTAAGATTCTTACGCCATCTGGCCTCAGGTCTACGACGCAAAGCACCTAGTCCTGTGCAGGGGGCATCAATGAGAATCCGGTCGTACAACTCATGAAAATTCGAAGGATCGGATCCATCAACACTTACTACTTGTTGATTGTTTACAACTCGCTTCACGAGCTCAGCTCGGTGCGGCACCGGTTCATTAGCAAGAAATTTAGCTTTTGAATCCCTTTCGGCGAGTGAGTGAAAAAGATACGCCGCCTTACCTCCAGGTCCTGCGCACATATCGAGCCAGGAAAGACCAGGCTCAAAAGTTGCTAAGAAATTTTCTACAACCCACTGCGAACCACGGTCTTGAACGCCAGCACGACGTTGTGCAATCGGCGGAAAGTCAATTGGTATTACATTTAAATTCACGCCATTTGCAAATCCCTCGATTGGTTTTGCCCCTGCTTCAACGAGTTCGGCTACTGTCGATTTACCGGGCCAGGCAACCACATCAGGTGCAGCAGGAACGTTATTTGCCATAAGCAATTTTTCAACCTGTTCCCAATCTTTGAGCAGATCATAGAAAGCTGAAACAATCCATTCTGGATGGCTGAAGGCAATGGATAATCTTTGAAGTGCGCCAAGATTTTTCAATTCCGGCAAAGTATTATCGTTACTTGATACTTTTCTTAGAATTGCGTTGACATAAGATGCTTTTGAGTCTCCTGCTACCTGTCTTGCAACCTCAACAGTCTCAGAAACAGCTGCATGCTGTGCTACCCGCATTTGAGTAAGCTGGTGAATACCGATTCTGATTAAATTATTAATTTTTGAATCTAGTTCATTGATTGGCCGGTCTAAGAATTTACTTGCTATGTAATCGTGTCTGCCTTGCCATCTAAGGGTTCCGTAACACAGTTCGGTGCAGAATGCTCTATCTGCCAAATCAAGCTTTGATTTTCCTAGCAATTCGGGAAGCCTGATATTGGCATAAGCGCCCTCATGATTGACCTGCATAACCAACTCAAAAGCGAGTAAGCGGGCTGGATTAGGTTTTGGCTTACCCAAGATGCCAGCCATCTTTTGTCCCAAGGCCCCGAACAAACTCCGCCGCTGTCATTGTATTTCTACCTGATGGCGTGATTTTTAACAATTCAATAACCCGATCTTTAGTGCCAACAAATAAATTCTCACCCTTGATATGCACTTGGCCAGGCTGAAGCTGATGTACTACATCACTAATTCGCATCTCGAGAATTCTTATTCGTTCATTTCCAAAATGACACCAAACGCCAGGATTGTCACAAAGGGCACGATATTGATTGAATATCTGGGCTGAGTTGGCATCCCATTTAATCTTTCCATGATTCTTACCAAGTTTTGGAGCCAGAGTAGCCAACGATAACTGTTGCGGAGTCGGTTCCTTCCCATCTTTGATCATTTCCAATACCTCTAAACACATTTCAGCGCCAACAATACTTAAGCGATTTAGTAAATTACTTGCTGTTTCATTAGCGTCAATTTCAATTCGCTTCTTGATGTAAACAGGACCAGTGTCCATGCCCTCATCTAATTTGAAAATTGATACTCCGGTTTGATTTTCACCGTTCAAGATTGCGTGTTGCACTGGCGCAGCACCACGCCATTTAGGGAGCTCTGAGAAATGTATGTTGATCCATCCATATAAGGGAATTGACAAGGCCTCTTTCCCGATCAGTTGACCATAGGCCATAGTTATCACTAAATCAGGCTTAAGATTGGAAATAATCAATTCAATTTCAGATCTATTACTTGGTTTATAAGTGTCAAAACCCTGCTCTGCAGCCCATATAGCTAGCTCATTCGCCTCAATTTTCTGTCCCCTACCGGTTGGTTTATCCGGGTTGGTTAACAAACCCAAAATTTCATGACTTTCAGACCGTTCAATCTGGATAAAAAGTGGGATTGCTAATGGCGAAGATGAAGCTATCAATACTCTCAATGCTTATAAACCCAGACCGAATGTTGAATGGGGCGAAACTTTAATTGTGGGCGCTTTACCTTGTTCCAGGGCGGCTCCAAACCACTCAGAATCACGGATTTCTTTCATTGCTAATTTTCTATTTTCTGCGTCCATTCGATCAATAAATAACACGCCATTTAGGTGATCGGTCTCATGCTGTAAACATCGAGCTAAAAGCTCGGTTCCTTCTACAACAATTGGTTCTCCATGCATATTGAATCCTTTTGCTACAGCACGTAGGGCTCTTGGAGTTTCATAAACCAAGTTAGGGAAAGATAGGCATCCTTCCTCACCATCTTGCATTTCATCACTTAAATCCAGTGAGGGATTGATTAAGTGGCCGACTTCATCATCAATATCCCAGACAAACACTCTTAGTGGAACACCGATCTGAGGAGCAGCTAAACCAGCTCCTGGAGCTGCTTTCATTGTCTCTATGAGATCGGTAACCAGCTGACGGAGTTCTTTATCAAAATCCACAACAGCAGTAGCCGGTGTAACCAATACTGGATCGCCAAAAAAACGTATCTGTTGAATTGCCATGGCGCTATGGTACTTTAATTAAGCAATACTATAAATCATATGGATCAAGTCTTATCTTGAAGATGGCTCTATTTTTCATACCTTGGACCTTTGTTACATCATCAAGTAGATCAACGAGTTGTTGCCCATTAGATAGAGATGCTCTAATGATGATCTTTTTCTCACCCTTTTCGATATCTATTGGTCCTGTAATTTCATACTCTCCGCCTGCTTTAAGATTTGCTGCAAACTTTGAAATCTCAGAGCCGTATCCCGATACCACTGCCACCCGATAAAAGGGAGGTAGTTTCGCCATTTCACGATTTTTTAACTCGATAACAGCAGCAGATTGTGAATCAATTCTAAAAATTGATTGAACGACTGGATGTGTATTTGGCAAAGAAAGATATACCTCAGAATTCTCATTCACCCTGCACAGTAATGAAAACCAGTTGAGTCGTGCTATCTCTTCAGCTCTAAGGGACGGGCGATTAAATATCCTCTCTCCATCTAGAAAAACTATTCCACTGTATAGACCATCAGGTTCTGAGCCAGCAGTAGCCAAAACAATATGGCGGCCCGACGGTAAGGATTGAATCTGTTTAGAACCAGATGAAATCAAAATAGAAGTTCTAGGAACCGCTCTACCAATTTCCTCTGCATTTCTATCTATCCCCTTAGAAATCACATAAGGCTTAACCTCACCACAGTAGCCGCATCGCCAATCTTTCTTGGGAGTGTGGCATAGATAGCAGATAGGAGTTGAGTTTGCTCGGAGAATTTGTAGTTTTCCACCACATGTGCAATTTGCTGTATTTCGACAACGAGCACATAGGAAGAGGTTGGCATACCCTTTCTCGGAGACACTGACCAAAACATTTCCATGCTTGATCGAGTTTTTGATTGTAGGGATATGACTCTTGCCTAGCTCATTAGTTGAGAACTTAATATTGCACCTACTTTTATAACTCTTTTTTTCTAGCCAACCTATCTCCATCAATCGCGCTATCTCTAGTGAGTGAGAAGCCGAGACAAAAATCAAAGATGTATTTGCAGCTCTAAGTAGTGAGACATCTCTTGTGTTCCAACCAGGTGAATGTTGCTCATAGTGAGAATTATCTAAATCTGACAAAACTATGACAGTCGCACCATCTGATAAGTGCAAAAAACAGCCACTTCTCGTTGACACAATAACTTGAGGCGATTGGAAAGTAGCCTTTAGGAAATTTCGATAACGCTCAGCTTTTGAAAGCTGGGATCCAATCAAAAGCAATTGATCTCCAAGGTGATCGTTTAAGTGTCGCTGAAGTTGTGAAATATCCTTTTCATCAGGAACAATAAGTAATACCTGATTATTTATAGATCTTGCCTTTACAAGTTCAGCTAAGAAGATGGATGGATCTATTCCAATCGGCAGATTTAATCCCCACCTAATCCGTTGTTTTCCACTCAACATTCCATAATCTGCTCTACCCATCAGTTCAATAAGCAAAGTACTTGAGTAACGAAGATCTTTCTTCGCCTCAATCTCTAGGGGTATTTCTTCCATTTTGGCTACTCTTGCCGGTACAGCTGATTTCAATACTGCCCAATAACTTCCGCCAAACCGATTGCGGGTCGATTCAACCAACGTCATAACATCGCTGGATATCATTCCTTTGGGAGAGCAAATTGATGCAATCGCTTTTAGGTTTTTTGAGTCATTAGATTTTTCACGGCGTGAAACTACTAATCCTTCAGTGTTTGAGTTGCCAAATGGCACGATTACTTTTGTGCCTGGTATAGCCAATTCATCAATCTCAGCTGGTACTAAGTAATCGTAGATGGCTTCAAGATGTGAAACAGGAGTATCTACAAGTACGCCTGCTATCGGTAAATTTGTAGAGATTTCCTTACTTTGCCTCGTTGGCGTAGAAGATCTTTGACGCTTTAATTTGAGTGGAGCAGCCACTTGCTATTTTACTAATGCTTTAAGCGCCGAGGCTTTATCTGTTTTTTCCCAACTGAAATCTGGTAGTTCACGACCAAAATGTCCATAAGCAGCAGTTTTTCCATAAATAGGTCGGAGTAAATTAAGATCACGGATTATCGCCGCAGGCCGTAAATCAAATACTTGCTTTACCGCCTCACTGATGGCTGATGAATCAAATTTTTCAGTGCCGAAGGTTTCAATAAATAAACCAACTGGTTGCGCTTTTCCAATAGCGTAGGCAACTTGTACCTCGCAGCGATCAGCCAAACCCGCAGCCACAACATTTTTGGCCACCCAACGCATTGCATACGCTGCTGAACGATCAACCTTTGATGGATCTTTGCCAGAGAATGCTCCGCCACCATGTCGAGCCATACCGCCATAGGTATCCACAATAATTTTCCGACCAGTTAATCCTGCATCACCCATTGGTCCACCAATCACAAAGCGTCCCGTTGGATTAATAAGAAATTTCACAGATGACACATCCAAGTCAAGCTCTTGAATTACAGGATCGATGACATATTTTTTTACCTCTGGCGCCAACTGCTTTTCTAGATCAATCTCTGGTGCGTGCTGAGAGGAGATCACTACTGTGTTTAGTGCAATTGCCCTATCCCCCTGGTACTCGATGGTTACTTGTGTCTTACCATCTGGCCGAAGATATGAAAGGGATCCATCTTTTCTCACCTTAGTTAACTGAATAGCTAATTTATGAGCAAGCGAAATTGGTAATGGCATCAATTCAGGTGTCTCATTTGAAGCGTAGCCAAACATTAATCCCTGATCACCAGCTCCTTGCAAATCCAGTGGATCCGATGAGGAAGAAACTCTACTTTCAAATGCGTCATTAACACCCTGAGCAATGTCTTGGGATTGTTGACCAATAGATATGGAAACACCACAACTGTTTCCATCAAAACCTTTATCAGATGAGTCATAACCAATCTCTAAAACCGTATCGCGAACAATATTCATAACATCTGCATATCCATCAGTGGTTACTTCGCCTGCAACGTGCACCTGTCCGGTTGTGATTAATGTTTCGACAGCAACACGACTTTTTGCATCTTGAGATAAGAGCGAGTCCAAAATCGCATCTGAAATTTGATCGGCGATCTTATCTGGATGACCTTCAGTTACAGATTCTGATGTAAAAAGTCGATTTTTCATTGGCCTAACCTAACTTACTTACTAATTGATCAAGCAATATATCTGAAAGCGTGTCTTTACTAATTTCAGGCACCTCAATCACATTATTGTCTTTGTCAATAATTAAGCCCTGCGTACTATCACTTCCAAAAACTGCTCCATTAGAGACATTGTTTACATAGATCAAATCACAAGATTTACTAGATAGTTTTGCCGCTGCTTTGGCTTTAAGCTCCTTCAAATCAAAGGTTGTCTCAGCCGCAAATCCAACGATCACCTGACCTTGCTTTTTAATGCCGGTCAAAGATTGCAAAATATCAGGATTTCTCATTAGAGATAAGGAATTTAAAGCATCTTTGCCAATCTTTTCATCTGAATAATTAACTACCTTTGCATCTGCCACCGCCGCAGACATGATTAAGGCATCGCAATGTGGAAATTCAATATCTAATACTGACAACATCTGCTCAGCTGTTTCCACACTCGTTGTTGTTATGCCTTCGATCTCTGGTAGTTCTGTATTTGCAGTGACTAAATGAACTTGTGCACCTCTGCTGGCTGCTGCCATAGCCAAGGCGAAACCTTGTTTACCAGAGGATCGATTACCAATAAATCTAATTGGATCAATTGGCTCTCTGGTGCCACCAGCGGTAATAATTATTTTCTTGCCCACTAGATCACAGGTAGCAGCCAACGCATCGTTGACCGCTTTGATTATTTTTGAACTCTCTGGGTAACGTCCTATTCCTACATCCATCCCAGTCATTCGCCCCTCATCGGGTTCCACCACGATAAATCCGCGTTGGCGTAACTTATCTACATTCTCAATCGTTGCAGGATTAAGCCACATTTCAGTGTGCATTGCTGGAACTAGAACTTTTGGCGCAGTTGAAGCCAGCACTATGTTGGTTAACAGATCATCACAACGACCGGTTGCTAACTTAGCGAGTAGATCTGCTGTGGTTGGTGCAATAACAATTAGATCATTCTCTTTTGCCATAGAGATATGTGGAACCTTTTCAACATCTGTCCAGAGATCCATATGAACTTTTCGACCCGATAATGCTTCCCAGGTACTTTTACCCACAAAATTTAAACTCGCCTGGGTAGGCACTACATCAACTATAAAGCCGTGATCTTGTAAACGACGCAATAGATCGCAGGATTTGTAAGCAGAGATCCCGCCAGAGACTCCAAGTAAAATCTTTCGACCACGGGGAAACATGGCGTTATTAGCTCGCTGGAGTTGTTTGCTTTGGCTCTAGATTCTCAATTGTTAGCAAGCCGTCATTTATCTCGCGAAGTGCAATTGATAACGGCTTCTCATGAACATAGGTCTCGACAAGCGGACCAACGTACTCAAGAAGGCCTTCACCTAGCTGAGAATAGTAAGCATTAATCTGACGTGCTCTTTTGGCTGCATAAAGCACCAAACTGTATTTTGAACCAGCCTTATCCAATAACGCATCGATTGGTGGGTTAGTAATTCCATCTAGTGCTTGATTGCTCATTTGGTCCTTTTTGTAAACTCTGAAATTAGCGAAGGGCTAAAGATACCAGTTGGGCTACTGATTCATCTACTTGGTGATTTACTACCACATAATCAAATTCAGAGGCAGCGGAGAGCTCCTCTTTGGCTCGATCCAACCTGGCCTGCGTTGAATCGGCTGACTCTGTGCCCCGTTTCACCAATCGAGCCGTCAACTCCTCCCATGATGGAGGCTCAATAAATATTAAAACAGCATCCTTCGAATTTTTTCTCACCTGCCTTGCCCCGTTGAGTTCTATCTCCAAAATAACATTTTTCCCAGATTGAAGTGCACTCTCAACCGCCTTTCGAGGAGTTCCGTATTTAGCTCCGGCAAAACTTGCCCATTCAAGGAACTCACCTTTTTTTATCATCTCATCAAATATTACATCCGTGACAAAATGATAATCAACGCCATTTGTTTCACCAGCACGCATACTTCGAGTTGTTGCTGATACAGAAATCCAAAAACGTTCATCGCCGCGCAGTCGATTTGTTAAAGTGCTTTTCCCTACGCCACTGGGGCCTGAAACAACCAAAAGTTTGCCACTCCTGCGTGAGTTTTTAATCAATAAAAACTCCTGTCGTAACACTTCAAGTTGGCGCCTACCAACACCACCAATTCTACGTGATGGTGAGATCTTAGCTCTACCCATGATGATCTCTGCTCGGGTTTTGCCAATACCAGGCACTGATTGCAGTAGATCAATAAGTTTCATGCGCTTGACCGAATTGCGCTCATCTTCAAATAAATCAAAGAAGAATAACTCACCGTTTCCAATTAATTCCTTCACTCTTGCGCGCTCTTGTCTTGCCCTTACCGCACTCTCTCCGGCCTTCCTACGCGATCTTCTACTAAGTCGTGGAGGTAACATAATTACTTCAAAGAGCTTATTATTTGTTCGATCTTACTTCGCATACCATTTTCTGAACCATTCCATAAACTGGTTATCGATCTTCCGATAACTACAAAATCAGCTCCGGCTTGGATAGCAGCTTCTGGAGACATAACCCGTTCTTGATCTGAGTGATCATCACCTATGACTCGAACTCCAGGTGTGATCAAAATGGTTTTCCCAACCACCTTTCGTAAACTCTCAACCTCAAATGGTGAACAGACCAATGAGGTAGCACCCGCCTCTGTAGCCATCTTCGCCCAACTTGTTGCAGTCTCTTCAATTGAGGAGCCGTAACCTAATGATGCAAAGCTTGTCTCAGAAAAAGAGGTTAGAACAGTTACCGCTGTTATTGAACCATTTGGCAAAGCATCCTTTGCTGCAGAGATCATCGCCGCACCCCCTGAAGCATGGACCGTTAAAAACTTAGGGCTTAAAGCAGCAACTGATTCCACAGCACCCTTTACGGTATTTGGGATGTCATAAAGTTTAAGATCTAAAAAAAGTTGAAACTGCGCTTTCTCTCTTAATCTCTCAACACCAGCACTGCCATGTTTTAGATAAAACTCTAAACCAATCTTAAAGTGATCCACATACTCAGATGCTGCAGTGATCCACTTACCAGCAAGATCAAGATCTTTAGTATCTAGCGCAAGAATAATTGGACTTTTCATCAGACTCCCCTATGCGCAAAACCTATGGCATCTCTAAAATCATTAAAACCTTTTTCTAACAAGAGAGCTGACAATTGATCACGAATTTGCAAAACTGCAGTTGGATTTCCGAAGGTCGCCGTACCTATTGAGACGGCGCTTGCTCCCGCCAAAACTAATTCAAAGGCATCTCTACCACTTGCCACACCTCCCATTCCAACAATAGGAGTATTAGGGAAGGCTTGATGTACCTGATAAATCGCTCTAACTGCAACTGGTCTGATTGCAGGACCTGACAATCCACCAGTTTTACCAGCCAATTTAGGTTTCATGGTATTTGTATCAATAACCATACCAAGCAAAGTATTGATCAAAGCTAATCCATCCACACCCGCGTTGATAACTGATTGAGCAATTTCAACAATATTTGTGACATCAGGTGACAATTTAGCAACTATCGGCAACTCACCACCTATATTTCTTCGTACCGACTCAATTACTGCAGTTGCGGTATCAGGATGACATGCAAAAACCTGACCCCGATTTTCAACATTAGGACAGGAAATATTTACCTCGACAGCACTAATACCCGGAACCGCTCGCAATCTGCGTGCCAATACTCCATACTCATCAACTGTTTCACCAGCAATAGAAACAATAATTTTCACTGAATTTGCAACTAGCCAGGGAATATCATTCTCCAGAAAAGCATCAATTCCTGGACCTTGAAGCCCGATTGAATTCAGCATTCCGCTTGGAGTTTCAGCCATTCTTGGGGTTGCTCTACCTGTTCTAGCTTTGGTCATAATTGACTTAGTAACAACTGCGCCGAGTTCGGTCAAAGGGAAAAATTGTGACAATTCTTGTCCAGAACTAGCACAACCACTTGCGGTAAAAATTGGATTAGAAAATCGCTTACTTCCGATTTTTGTTGAAAAATCTAAAGAACTCATTGGTGCAGCGCATCCAAAACTGATTTTTGATCCCAAATAATCTCAGAACCATCCATAACTGGACCATCGATACAGCTTCTCACCATCTTGATTCCACCATCATTTTTAACTGGCACGACACAGGTCATACAAACACCTATGCCACATGCCATTGCCTCTTCGACGGCGCATTGATGGGGAATATCAAACTCTATGGCGATCTTAGATATCGCAGATAGCATTCCCATTGGGCCACAAGAATAAATAACCTCAGTTGCATACTCTCGAATCAAACGAGGAATGGCCTCACTTATCTGGCCATGAATTCCAGTGCTGCCATCATCGGTGGTTAGAGTTAAAGATGAGACACTGCGTTTACCTTCCAGTGGTGCGTAAATCTTGCTAGCTGTACTTGCGCCTAGAACCATGTCAACTCTACAACCTCGATTTTTTAGTACTTCAGCTAAAGCAAATAAAGGAGCAGAGCCATAGCCGCCACCAATCAATAGTGCATTTGCATTACTTGTTGGAACTCCGAAGGCTGTTCCAAGCGGTCCGACCATGTCAACAAATTCACCTACATTGCGATTACACAGCCATTTGCTGCCTTGACCATGTGGAGCGACCACTAACTCGATGCTGCCACCCATTGGTCCTTTGTCATTTGCTCGATAAATTGCAAAAGCTCGACGAAGAACTAGAGCTGATTGTTCACCGCCTACTGAGATGGCAACAAAGTTGCCTGGCTTTGAAGCCCCAGCCATTTTATCTACTGCAAAGACTATGTGATGGTATGGACCAACTTTCTTATTACTCAATACTTCAGCTTGAATCTGTACGGCATTTCGATTGATTTTTTGAGGTGTGATCATGACATCCACTCCTGCAAAGATTTAATTTCGAATGCACTGTTTTGGAGCGCGGTTATTCCTGCCACGGCAGCTTTAAATCCTGGAATGGTTGTAATGCAAGATACCGAGCGCGAAACTGCAGCGGTTCGAATTAAAAAACCATCTTGCCTTGATCCCCTGCCGAGCGGTGTATTGATAACTAATTGAACCAACCCTTTTGTAATCACATCACTAGCGCTCAATTCCAGATTGTTTGGATCAGAATTTTTTCTTACCTTTTCAGAAGGTACTCCTTTTTCCAGCAAAAACGCATGCGTGCCGGCAGTGCTATATATTTTGAAACCCAATTCGTGTAAACCTCTAGCTGAGCGCCAGCCAGCCTCTTTGTCCCGCTGTGATAAAGAGATAAAAACAGCGCCTGATTTCGGTAAAGGACCAAAGGCAGCCGTCTGGCTCTTCGCAAAGGCTAAACCAAAATTACTTGCAATACCCATGACCTCACCAGTTGATTTCATTTCTGGCCCAAGTACTGAATCAACACCACTGCCATCTACTCGACGAAAACGATTAAATGGAAGCACCGCTTCTTTTACAGAAACTCCATTAGCCTTTCCATCACCTGATTTAGGAAGGATCTCATCATCTCTTAGCTTTAAGATCTTTACCCCTGTGGAGATTAATGCGGCCGCTTTAGCCAATTGGATTCCAGTCGCCTTGGCAACAAAAGGCACTGTTCTCGATGCACGCGGATTAGCTTCCAATACGTAAAGTTTTTGAGGATTTCCACTTACTGCAAACTGAATATTAATCAAACCCCTTACTCCAACATCGGCAGCAATCTTCTCAGTCGCCGATCTAATCTCCTTTATCATCGTCACATCCAAAGAGGTGCTTGGCAAGACGCAAGCCGAATCACCGGAGTGAATACCCGCCTCTTCAATATGCTCCATAATCCCTGCCAGATATAGCTCAGTTCCGTCATAAAGCGCGTCAACATCGATCTCGATCGCATCATCTAGGAATTTATCAATCAATACAGGGTGATTTGGTGTAACAGCCGTGGCTTTCTCGATAAAACCTCTTAATGTTTCTTGGTCGTAAACGATTTCCATCCCTCTACCACCTAAAACATATGATGGTCTTACTAACACTGGATAACCGATACTTGTTGCAATATCTTCTGCTTGACTGTAAGAGCTGGCCATGCCAAAACTTGGTGCATTTAGCGCATTTCGTTCAAGCAACTTTGCAAAGGCTCCTCGTTCCTCTGCTAAATCAATAGCATCAGGTGAAGTACCAAGTATTTTCACGCCAGATTCAAGTAACCCTCTGGCTAGTCCGAGTGGAGTTTGACCACCAAGCTGTGCAATCACACCAACGATTGGTCCAGCCTGAGCCTCTGCCGCAATCACCTCTAAAACATCTTCTAAGGTTAATGGTTCGAAATACAATCGATCCGAGGTGTCATAATCGGTGGAGACAGTTTCAGGATTGCAATTGATCATAATTGTTTCATACCCAGCTTTATGCAATGCAAAAGAGGCATGCACACAGGAGTAATCAAATTCGATTCCTTGACCAATTCGATTTGGTCCACTTCCCAAAATAATTACTGCAGATTTAGTTCTAGGAAGAACCTCACTCTCTTCGTCATAAGTTGAGTAGTAGTAAGGTGTAAGTGCCGCAAACTCTCCAGCACAGGTATCAACTGTTTTAAATACTGGATGCAAATTCATTTTTGCTCTAATTTGCCGAATCTCAATCTCGGTGAGATTTCGCAATTTTCCGATTTGATAATCTGAAAAACCAAGCATTTTGCTAGCTTTGAGCAATTCTCTAGTCAGCTCCCCCGCTGAGGATATTTCTCGAGCTTGAGCATTGATCAAGTTGATCTGTTCAATAAACCATGGGTCGATCCGAGTAGCCTCAAAAATATCTGAACTTGTGGCACCATTAAATAATGCAGATTGCACTTGTTGTAGTCGGAATTCAGTGGGAGTTTTTATCTTTTCTAGCAGCTCCACCAGATTTGCTTTTTCCCAAGTAAAACTTGCTCCAGCTTTCTCTAGAGAGCGTAACGCCTTTTGGAGTGCTTCGGGAAAACTTCGGCCGATAGCCATCGATTCGCCAACACTTTTCATAGTGGTTGTTAAACGTATATCTGCCTCTGGAAATTTTTCGAAGGCGAACCTTGGCACCTTTACAACAACGTAATCTAATGCCGGTTCAAAAGAGGCAGGAGTTGACTTTGTAATGTCATTTTCAATCTCATCCAATGTGTAACCAATTGCTAATTTTGTTGCAATTTTGGCTATGGGAAAACCAGTTGCCTTTGATGCCAACGCCGAGGAGCGAGAAACTCTAGGGTTCATCTCAATTACGATAATCCGACCATCGATAGGATTTACTGCAAATTGAATATTACAGCCGCCTGTTGCAACGCCAACTTCTCTAATAATATTAATAGCAAGATCTCGCAGTTTTTGGTACTCAACATCTGTTAACGTCATTGTTGGGGCTACTGTTATTGAATCTCCAGTGTGTACACCCATCGGATCAACATTTTCAATTCCACATACAATCACCACGTTATCTTTGTTGTCCCGCATTACCTCTAACTCATACTCTTTCCACCCAATTATCGACTCCTCCAGAAGTACTTCAGAGGTTGGGCTATGACGAAGTCCTGCACCAGCGATTTGGTGCAGATCAGATTCGTTGTAAGCAATACCAGAACCTAGACCTCCCATAGTAAAAGATGGTCGAACTACCACTGGATACTTAAGCTCAGTAACAGCTGATAAGCAATCCTGCATTGAGTGACAGATTCTCGATTTAGCTGACTCGCCGCCAATGGTTTCAACTATTTTCTTAAAAACTTCACGATTTTCACCGCGCTTTATTGCATCGACATCTGCACCAATTAATCTTGTACCAAATTTTTCGAATGATCCTCGTTCATGCAAAGCCATCGCAGCATTTAGGGCAGTTTGCCCACCCAGAGTTGCCAATACAGCATCCGGCCGCTCCTTTTCCAATATCTTTTCAATGATCTCAGGAGTGATTGGTTCAATATAGGTTGCATCGGCAAATTCAGGATCGGTCATTATCGTTGCTGGATTTGAGTTAATTAAAATTACGCGAATTCCTTCAGAACGCAGAACCCGGCATGCCTGGGTTCCAGAGTAATCAAACTCGCACGCTTGGCCTATGACTATGGGTCCACTGCCGATGACCAAGACGCTTTTGATGGAGATATCTTTAGGCATTAACTTCCTTTAAACCGATTTTTGGATTCTCCATCAAGTCAACAAATCTTGTAAAAAGATACGAAGCATCATGTGGACCAGCGGCAGATTCTGGGTGATATTGAACAGAGAAAGCCGGCACAGACAAAAGTTCTAATCCTTCAACTACCGAATCATTTAAGGAGATATGAGTAACCCGACCTTGACCATAGACAGTCTTAAACTCATGATCCTTCGGTGCTGCTACTGCAAAGCCATGGTTATGCGCAGTTATCTCCACCTTTCCAGTGGTTAAATCCACAACTGGTTGATTGATTCCTCTATGTCCAAATGGCAATTTATATGTTTCAAAACCCAATGCCCTACCTAAAATTTGATGGCCAAAGCAAATACCAAAAAACGGTATCTCCTCAGACAAAACACGTCTAACTAACTCAACTACATTAGTCATTGCCGCAGGATCACCCGGACCATTAGAAAGAAAAACTCCATCAGGTTTTATTGCTTGTATCTCTTCAAAGGTAGTTTCAAGTGGCATTACATGTACCTGGATACCAAGGGCTGCCATAGCTTTAGGAGTTGCACCTTTAATCCCCAGATCAATTGCTGCCACTTTTAATCTAGTTGGTGTGCCGGCAGGAGGGTTGACCACATACGTTTTTTTAGTGGTTACATCTGATGCCAGAAATGCTCCGCTCATTGGAGTAATTTTGCGCACCTTGATTACCATCTCCTCTCTAGTTAATTGGGTATCACTAAAAATTCCCACTCGCATTGCGCCACGATCTCGCAGATGTCTAGTGACCGCTCTAGTGTCAACACCTTGGATACCAACCACCTGTGATTCAATCAACTCATCTTCAAGACTTTTTTCACTACGCCAATTACTTGTGATGGTAGAGGGATTGCGAACAACGAAACCAGAAACCCAAATTTTTGATGATTCCTTGTCAGAAGAATTTACTCCAGTGTTTCCGATATGTGGGGCTGTCATTATTACTACCTGTTTATGATAAGAAGGATCAGTCAAGGTCTCCTGATAACCTGTCATACCCGTTGAAAAAACTGCCTCTCCGAATGCCTCTCCTGTTTTCGCCCAAGCAGCACCTTCAAATATTCGACCATCATCTAAAACTAAATATGCCGGTTTCTTACTCCCCATAGCTTCCTTCTTTTGCATTTAAGATCTGACGATTTTTCATAACATGTTCTCCATTATGAAAGACATCTGTAACTACTGCCGGAAGTTGTAATCCATTGAATGGGGTGTTTTTACTCTTAGATTTCAACTTATTCTTATCAACTATCCATTCTTGATCTGGATTTACCAGAATAAGATTTGCTGGCATACCAACTGCAATCTCACGACCTTGCGTTGGATACCCTGCGATTTTTGCTGGCCTTGTTGACATTCGATCTACTAAATCTGACCAATCCATAAGCCCGGTCTGAATCATAGTTTTTACCACTACAGATAAAGCAGTTTCTAAACCAACCATTCCAAACGCTCCGGCATGAAATTCACAGTCTTTATCTTCAGATGGATGTGGTGCATGATCTGTTGCCACAATGTCAATAATTCCCTCTGCTAGTCCTTCGCGTAATGCCATCACATCCTTCTGGGTTCGAAGTGGTGGATTTACTTTGTATATTGGATCATAATTCTCTACCAAATCATCGGTTAATAGGAGATGATGTGGCGTAACCTCAGCTGTGACATCAATCCCACGTTGCTTTGCCCATCGTATTAACTCTACGCCGCCTGCAGTCGTAACGTGGCAGATGTGCAGGCGTGATTGAACATGCTCTGCCAATAAAATATCCCTTGCGATAATTGCCTCTTCTGCGATTGCCGGCCAACCAGGTAATCCAATTCGTGCTGAAACACTTCCTTCATTCATCTGAGCATTAACAGTCAATCTGGGTTCTTGCGCGTGTTGAGCAATAATGCCATTAAATGTTTTTACATACTCAAGTGCCCTTCGCATTATTAGTGGATCGGATACACATTTGCCGTCATCACTGAAAATTCGTACCCTGGCAATTGAGTCTGCCATTGCGCCCATCTCAGAAAGTTTTTCACCATTCAAACCATTAGTAACCGCTCCAATTGGATTGACATCGACTAAACCTGCCTCTTTTCCTAATCGATAAATTTGTTCTACTACTCCAGCATTATCAGCGACAGGATTAGTGTTTGCCATCGTAGAAACTGCGGTAAATCCGCCAGCTACTGCAGATCTGGAACCTGTAAGTACAGTCTCAGAATCCTCCCGCCCAGGTTCGCGTAGATGAGTATGCATATCGACTAACCCTGGAATTATTAATTTAGATCTACCATCTACTGCACCCGCACTGAGATTACCTGTTGATTTTTCGATTTTCACTATTTTTTGATTGTCGATATCTAAATCAATCACATTGCCATCAGGTAATTTAGCGCCGACAATTTTTATCATTTTGGCTCTCCTATCGGTGCGCCACCTAACAATTCATACAGCACTGCCATTCTCACCGCTACGCCATTTTTTACTTGATCAATAATTACAGATTTAAGATCGTCAGCACTCTCAGCCGATATTTCAAGTCCCCTATTCATGGGACCTGGGTGCATAACAATCGCATTCTTAGCTAGTCTATGTAGCCGCGAAGCGTTTAAACCGTATCTCTTTGAATACTCCTGTGCTGATGGAAAGAATGAGTCGTTCATACGCTCTAGTTGAATTCGAAGCATCATCACCACATCACAGTCTTCGATCTCATCATCAAAACTGTAGGAAATCTTTACCGGCCAATCTTTAACTCCTACTGGAAGCAATGTCGGCGGTGCAACTAAGGTCACTTTTGCACCTAACTTGGTCAGCAGAATTACATTACTTCGGGCCACTCGTGAGTGGAGAATATCTCCCACAATTAGCACTTTTACCCCTGACAGATCTTTTTCCGACGGTTTTAAGTGTTGCTTTATTGTGAATGCATCCAATAGTGCTTGCGTTGGATGTTCATGAGTTCCATCTCCAGCATTTATTACTGCTGCTTGAATCCATTGAGTATCAGCTAGTCTTTTTGCTGCACCTGAACTTGAATGGCGAATAACCACAGCATCGGCTCCCATGGCTTGCAATGTTTGAGCTGTATCCTTCAAGCTCTCACCCTTACTAACCGATGAACCTTTAGCTGAAAAATTGATCACATCGGCAGATAATCTTTTGGCAGCACTCTCAAAACTAATTCGAGTTCTAGTTGAATCTTCAAAAAACAAATTGACAACTGTTTTACCCCTTAATGTGGGCAGTTTCTTATTAGGTCCATCGGTTATCAGAGCCAACTCTTTGGCAGTGGCCAGCAACCCCAGCGCACCTTCTTTAGTTAAATCCGAGGCTGACAAGAGGTGTCCGGTGATCATTTGATTAACTCCACTAAATCTTCACTGTCATATTCGCGCAAATGCACTTTCACACTCTCGGTTATCGATGTCGGAATGTTCTTGCCGACAAAATCTGCTCTAATTGGAAGCTCGCGATGGCCTCTATCTACTAGCACAGCCAGTTGAACGGATTTTGGTCGACCTAATTCGCCAATAGCATCTAAAGCAGCCCGAATGGTTCGGCCGGAGAATAAAACATCATCAACGAGCACTAAATCTTTGCCCTCGATTCCCCCAGCTGGCAGTTTTGTGGGCAAGATTGGCTTAGGCGGGCGAAGCCTTAAATCATCGCGATGGAGAGTTATATCCAAAACACCGCAGCCCACAGCACTTTCAATCTCAGTGATGAATTTGCAGATCCGTTCAGCGAGGTAGGCCCCACGGGTTGGAATACCCATTAGAACTAAATTAGATACACCTTGGTTGTGTTCAATTATTTCATGTGAAATACGTTTTATAGCCCGATCGATATCGGAGCCAGATAGCAGTACGCCCATTTACTTCTCCTTCGCCGCCTCTCTGGACGGATCGTTAAAGGAATCGCCGTATATTAGCAGAGCGGCTGTGGATATCGTAAATCACCAAATTCTTGGTGTGGCTAGCCTGCAGCCATGAACAAAAATAACCCAGCAGAACAATTACGAACAATCAGAAAATCAAAAGGGTGGAGCCTTCAAGATGTTGAACGACACTCAAATGGAAAATGGAAGGCGGTTGTGGTCGGCTCATACGAAAGATCTGACCGAGCTATATCGCTAAAAAAAGCCATTGCATTGATGGATTTCTATCAGGTTCCAATCTCTGAGCTATTCCCCGAAGCCACGACGAAAATCACAACGCGCAGCATCACGCTAGACCTGGTCAAAATTAACTCTTCTGCCAAACCCCAATCTGAAGTGCTACGAAATTTCACTAAAGTCCTTAGCAATCGGCGAAAAGATTGGAATGGCTACATTCTTACCATTCGAGATAATGATCTACCGTTCCTTGCCCTACTGCTAAATCTCAACGATGTGGCAACGCTTGAATTTCTTCGTGAGGCTGAATTCTTAGCAGCCTAAATCGCAATCGAATCCTTAAGTTTAATAATCCTCCCTAGGACGCCATTTATATAACTTGAGGATTCATCGGTTGATAATGATTTAGCTAGCTCTACCGCTTCATCACAAGCAACTTGAAGATCTATATCTTGCGCCCATAGGATTTCAAATATTGCTATTCGAAGAATATTTCTATCGATCGGAGGCATACGATCCATATCCCAGCCTTGAGCATAAGTGATAATCAATTCATCAATTTTACCCAAATGATCGGCAACACCATTTAATAGCAGTAAAACATATGGCTCCTGCGAAAGCTCTTTAGCCCCTCGACTAGAAAAGAGATCCTTAGCACTTACTTTTTTAATGTCAGCTTCATATAGAAAATCCAACGCCCGCTTACGAGCTTTATTGCGGGCAGACATAGTTAGTTTGCTCGACCCAGATATGCACCAGTTCGAGTGTCAACTAGTACTTTCTCGCCCTGTTTTATAAAAAGGGGAACTTGAATGGTTATTCCAGTCTCAACAGTTGCAGGCTTTGTTCCGCCAGATGAACGATCCCCTTGTAAACCAGGTTCAGTGTAGGTGATAACTAACTCTACCGAGGCAGGCATTTCGATAAATAATGGATTGCCTTCATGCATGGCCACTACTACTGCAGCATTCTCCAACAGATAATCAACTGCCTCTCCAACTGTTTGCTTACTTACCGAAATTTGATCGTAATTAGTTGAATCCATGAACATGAAATCTTCGCCATCTCGATATAGGTACTGCATATTTCTTTTTTCAACTGAGGCTACTTCAACTTTAACCCCCGCATTGAAGGTTTTTTCCACAACTTTTCCAGATAGCACCGAACGCATTTTGGTTCGAACAAATGCACCACCTTTTCCAGGTTTAACATGCTGAAACTCAATCACATTCCATAGTTGACCGTCTAAATTCAAAGTCATGCCATTTTTCAAATCATTAGTCGTTGCCATGTTTACCCTATCTGGTTGTTAAACATTCGTATAAGTCGTTAAGCGATGAACTTAGTCTACCTTGTTAGCCAATGATTTTTTGCATAGCAATCAAAGCCAAGCGGTAACTGTCTACTCCAAAACCTGCAACAGTTCCTTGAACTACCCCACTTATAACTGATGTATGTCGAAACTCTTCTCGGGACAGAGGATTAGACAGATGTACTTCAATTGCTGGAGCAGTCAACATAGATACTGCGTCCCGGATTGCATAAGAGTAATGCGTAAAAGCAGCTGGATTGAATATAACAGGAAGTTTCTTATCTGCCGCATCATGCAGCCATGAAATCAATTCACTTTCACTATCACTTTGCTTAATCTCAACATCAATTTTGAGATCTTTTGCTGTTTGCTCAATGGCTGATTTTAGTTGCGGATAATCCAAATCCCCATAATGTTTCTGCTCACGTAGGTCTAGTCTCGATAGATTGGGACCATTAAGAATCAGTATTTTCACTTGGCTATTCTCTCATAAATTTTCGCAAGCTGGCCGGAAGAAACATCTTCAAGCCAAACAGGTTTACCAATTTTGCTAATTCCAATAAATCTAAGAGAAGAACCTTTAACTTTCTTATCTTGAGTTAAAAGAGTCAAAAGTTTTGACCATTTTTTGCCAGGATAACTAATTGGTAAGTTGAAGCTCCTTAGCAATTCGCGATGTAAATCGACCACTTCTTTATCCAAACCTGCAAGTTCGGAACTTAATTCTGCAGCGAACACCATTCCGATACTTACTGCTTCGCCATGCCGCAATTTATATCCACTTTCTTTCTCGATTGCATGACCTAATGTATGACCGTAATTCAAAATTTCTCGCAACTTACCTTCCCTAAAATCCCTAGAAACAACTTCAGATTTAACTTTTATAGATCGATAAACTACGGACTCAAAATCAATCTGATCATCCTGTACTAAATTGAGAATTTTATAGTCAGAAATAAATCCACATTTAATCACCTCTGCCATTCCAGCTGAAAGATCTCGTGCGGGCAATTTGGCCAAGAAGCTCAAGTCAACAAATACTTGTTTTGGTGAGTGGAATGCACCGATTAAATTTTTACCGAAGATTGAATTAATACCAGTTTTTCCACCAACTGAGGCATCTACCATTCCAGCCAGGGAGGTTGGTATGGCATACCAATTGACACCCCTCATCCAGGTAGCAGCTGCAAAACCTGCTAAGTCGGTAGTCGCTCCACCACCGAGTCCAATAACTGCATCTGAGCGTTTTATTCCCTCAATTGAACATTGTTTCCAAACTCGATCTAGAGTTGCCAAACTCTTCTGATTCTCACCATCTGCAATACCGAACACCTTTAAATTTGATTTTGATTTGATCTTGAATTTAGAAATCAATGATTTAGGAGCAATGAGTAAAACCTTATTATGCGAAGCAGAGATCTCTTTTATTTTTTCAGATGCATTAATGCCGATTTGTACTTGATAATCGTGTTCGGATTTTACTTTAATCAATTTCATATTTTCGCCTTCAATTTTTCACTAATCAACTTAGCGACCTCGTGAGGTTTTTGACTGTCTGAATTAACAGTTTGCCATGCAAGTTTTTCATAGACGGGACGACGCTCATTCATTAAACTGACCCATTGCTGTCTTGGATTGATAAGTAGGAGTGGTCGATCTTTATTGAATCCAATCCGATTTGCAGCCTGCGATATTGAAACATCTATAAATATCACTGGATAATCAACTCCAGTCAGCGCCTTTTGAATCTGTGTATTTATTGGAGCCCCGCCACCAAGCGCGATAACACCCTCAAACTTATCCAATATTGCACTTACTATCTCCACTTCAGTCTTTCGAAAAACAGCCTCACCCTCTTCAACAAATATATCTGATATTTTTTTGCCAACGACTCGCTCTATCTCACTGTCACTATCAACAAACTCAGTACCCAGCTCTTTGGCAAGTGCCTTACCGATAGTCGATTTTCCAGCTCCTGGTGGGCCGATTAGTACAACCTTCTTAATCATTACTTAATCTCTAAGGTTGAAATGTAGTTCTCAAAATTACGCTTGGTTTCTTGAACGCTATCTCCGCCAAATTTTTCTAGAACAGCATCGGCAAGAACTAGTGCTGCCATAGCCTCTGCGACTATTCCGGCAGCAGGCACGGCACACACGTCAGACCTTTGGTTAATAGCTTTTGCGGCCTCACCAGTTTTGGTGTCAATCGTGTCTAGTGCTTTAGGCACAGTGGAAATCGGTTTCATAGCCACTTTGACTCTTAGAATTTCTCCATTACTCATTCCACCCTCGGTGCCACCGGCCCGATCAGTTCTACGAACTATTACGCCTTTTTCATTTTTTTCAATCTCGTCATGCGCGATGGATCCACGTCTTGTCGCAGAAGCGAAACCATCACCCATCTCCACGCCCTTAATTGCCTGAATCCCCATCATGGCTCCAGCTAATCTGGCATCTAATCTTTTGTCCCAATGAGTGTGTGAACCAAGTCCAGGCGGTAAGTTGTAAGCCAACACCTCAACTACCCCGCCTAATGTGTCACCCTCTTTATGTGCCAATTCAATCTCTGCCACTATTTGATCGCTAGTTTTCTTATCCATGCATCGGACAGGATCGGCATCAATTTTTTGACGATCCGTGCTTTTTGGTAATTGATAATCCTCTGGCAGGCGAATCTTTCCTATTGAAACAACATGACTCAATATTTCAATTCCGACACTTTGTTTCAGAAATGCACGCGCCACAGCACCTAGCGCTACTCGAGCCGCTGTCTCTCTAGCACTTGCTCTTTCTAGAATAGGTCGGGCATCATCAAAATTAAATTTTTGCATTCCAACCAAATCTGCATGTCCAGGTCTAGGTCTAGTGAGCGGCGCATTTCTAGCTAAATCCTTTATCTCATCCTCATTAACTGGATCTGCGCTCATAACCTTTTCCCACTTTGGCCATTCAGAGTTCCCTATCTGAATTGCAATTGGACCACCTTGAGTTTTACCAAGCCGAATTCCACCCGTAATTGTTATTTTGTCTGCTTCAAAATTTTGTCGAGCTCCTCTACCAAACCCTAATCTTCGTCGCGATAAATCTGCATCAATATCTTTACTGGTGATTTCCACATGCGCTGGGATGCCTTCAATAATTGCAGATAAAGCAGGGCCATGGGATTCACCTGCTGTTAACCAACGCAACACATTAACTCCGCTCAACTTTGATGGGAGTATTCTCTCAGATCGGGCACATATCCTGCGTTTAATTAAGCCCTACGGCAATGGAATCTTTGTGAGGTAGGTGCCAAATATCATGAATGGAGCAAAGGCAATACTCCTTCTTGGTTGAGTTAAAGCAAACACACCTGCTGATATCCAAGTTGCTGTTAAAGCTAGTGATAAATCATTGAGTGTAGCTAAGGTAATCGAACATATAAATGAAAGCTTAATGTCACCATAACCAATCTTAAATCCACTAATCAGATTAATCAGGCCATAGATGCCAAGACCTAAACATGCGATTCTCCAATTGACAAAGTAAGAAGGGGCGAGAAGTGCTCCAGTTACTATCAAATCTGTGTTGCGAATCAAATGGTTATGAAGATCATAAATGGCAATCCTAATAAACCAAACAAGGGCTAATATTTCCAAAAGCATTGATTTAGAGTACTTAAAACTAAACAGACGTTTGCGCCCCTGTGAATTACTTTTTCACGGCCTCCGAAGCAACCTTAAGCAACTCACGCCTCATAGATTCAAAGTCAAATTCTTTTTGAGAGAAATAATTTATTTGGAATAAAGCTTGTTCGACTAACAAAGCCAGTCCACCAATTACGTGTTTCCCCAGATTTTGATAGCGTTTAGCCAATTCCGTTGGCCATGGGTGATAGACGACCTCGAAGAAGTCTGCCTTGGTTGAGATTATTGATAAACCATCTGTTGCACCAGCTGGCGTAGTTGAGATGATCAAATCACGATCTTGTATCTCCTCAAAGTTATGCCAATCCAGGAAATTGATATCTAAATCAGCAGCGGCTGAATGAAGTTGGTCATGGCGAACCATCGATCTGGTCACCACAGTTACTTCAGTGTTTGTGCCTTTAAGCGCCCCTAGTGCAGCCCTAGCCGTTCCTCCGGCACCCAAGATTGCAATTTTTCTACCATAGTATGGTTTTAATAAGTTCTTGAATGCCAATAAATCTGTAGAAATGCCAATACTTCCAGTTGATTCAAAAATTACGGTATTTACTGATGAAATTTGTTTAGCAATTGGATCAACCCTGTCGATAAATCCAATGCAAATTTCCTTCAAAGGCATCGTTAGAGCCAGGCCACGATATTGTGAATTTTTTGATTCAAAGTAAAAATTTCCAAACTCTTGTTCGCTTACCTCGTGAGCAAGAAACTCTGCATTTACACCAAGTATTTTGTACGCTGTTGAGTGCAAAAGTGGTGAGAGAGAATGGGATATCGGCGAACCGGCAACTGCTAATCTAATCAATCAAACAACCCCGCATCCTCATTTTTTCTGAACTCATTTGCCCATACATTGAATTCCTCAAAGGATTTAGTAAATCTAGTATCTCTTGGTTTGACAGTAACGTAGTACAACCAATCCCCGTCTGCCGGATTAACAGCAGCCAACATTGCTTGCTCACCTGGATTGCTGATTGGTCCCGGAGGTAGTCCCCGATACTTGTAGGTGTTGTATTTGGAGTTTGTATCCAAACGTTTATAAGGGAGTCTGATTTTCCCCCGAGTATTGGTCGCATAATCAATTGTTGCATTGATTTGTAAAGGCATACCTATCTCAAGTCTGTTATAAATCACTCTAGCAATTTTAGGAAAATCTACTAAATCTCCCTCAGATTGAATCATCGAGGCAATTATCAGTAACTCAAAAGGAGAGTACCCTTTATAACCTTTCTCTATGCCACTTTTCTTGGCCGATATATAAAATCTTTGAACCATCTGGTCAACCGCCTCATCAAAGGTGGTGCCAGGGATAATCGAATACTGAGCTGGAAATAGAAAACCCTCAACATCCTTAGTTTTGTACAGTGGATCAATTTTCGTGTTGGCTGAATACTTTCCAGTGACTAATTTTGATTTGCTGAGAAGATCAAATATTTCACTTTTTCTAAGTCCCTCTACAAAACCAAATAATCCACGATTACGTTTTTGATCAAGTAATTGCTCAAGGGCAGATTGCGCAGAAATTCCAACATCTATTTGATGTAAACCAGGTGATATGCCATTAGATCGTTTGTCATTAATAGCAATTTTAAGAAACACTTTTTCTGCCTTGATTACTCCATTTGCTTTGAGCTTCTGTGCGATTTCCACACCCGTATCACCAGGTTCAATCAATATCTCAACTTTTTCAGACGAAGAAACATTTCGATAATCGTTAAGTAAGAATGCGTTGTGAATATTAATCGCAACAAAAGAAAAAACTAATCCAACCAAGAAGGCAAAGAGTAGTTTTTTCAAAAAGGACTCCCAATTGCCGTATCTGATTTTTCATTTAACAAAGCGGACTCAAGGATATTTACAGCAGCAATTTGATCAATAACAGTTTTACTCTCCTTGGAGTTTTTACCCATTTCACGCATTTGAGCATAAGAAATTTGCGTGCTCAGTCTCTCGTCTACTAGATAGATAGGGCCCGAATAAAGTGTTCTGATCAAAGTTGCAAAACTCGAGGCATCTTTAGATTTTTCGCTTTCAAGTCCTGATAAATGTTTTGGATTTCCAATGACTATATATATGGGTTTCACTTCATCTAAAATTGCTTTAATTTTTTTAGGCAAATCATCATCATTATTGATTGTGGCGTGAGGAGAAACCAAAATTGACTCGGGGTCAGAGGTCGCCACACCTATCCGTTTATCCCCATAGTCAAAACCAACACGGCGGCCGCTCATAATTGGTGTCATTTGCATCTAAATTCTTAATCAGCCTTCGCAGAGATTGTTTTCACGATTTCGCCAAGAGCTTTATCGATAAGTTTTGATTCAGTTCCGCCACCTTGAGCAAAATCATCTTTGCCGCCACCGCCCCCACCAAGCACAGTAGAGCCAATCTTTATCAATTCACCTGCTTTTACACCAAGTTTTATTGCTTCTGGAGAGGCTGCAGCAACCAAGATCGGTTTCAAGTTATTGATTGTAGCTAATACAACAACGCCGCTTTTCAACTTATTTCTAAGATCTATTGCAATCGACCTCATGTCATCTACTGAAACTTCATTATCTAACTGGGCAGTTAATAAGTTCAGCTGGCCAATGGACTTTGCATTTTTTACCAATGCTGCTGCCGATGCCAAAGCCTTGGCACTTCTGACGGCAGAAAGCTCTTTTTCCATAACCTTCATTTTTTCAACTAATTCAGAAATCCGTTGCGGTAACTCCTCAGCTCTTACTCCTTTTATAATCTCAGTTAAAGAATTTAAGAGAATATGTTCTTTTGCCAGGAACTTGTAAGCATCATGTCCTACTAAAGCCTCGACTCTTCTTACACCTGCACCAATCGAAGATTCAGAGAGCAATTTGACTAAGCCCAATTGTCCAGATCTTGTTACATGTGTTCCTCCACATAGTTCTTTGGCCCAATCTCCTATGCTTACTACGCGAACTTGATCACCATATTTTTCGCCAAATAATGCCATTGCACCTATCGCTTTAGCCGCGTCTTGCGTCATCACCTCTGCATCCACCGAAAGATCGGCAATCAATAATTCATTTACTCGACTCTCTACATCTGCCAAAACAGAATCAGGTACAGCGCTCGTGGATGGAAAATCAAATCTAAATCTTCCAGGTGCATTCTCAGATCCAGCTTGTGTGGCGGTTTCCCCTAGGGCCTCTCTAAAAGCTTTATGAACCATGTGTGTTGCTGTATGAGCTCTAGAAATAGCCATACGCCGCTCTAAATCAATTTCAGCCAGAACATGATCGCCTTGTTTTACTTGACCACTAAGCACTGTTCCTCTATGAACTATTAATCCCGGTAGTGGTGATTGAACATCTTCAACTTGAATAATTGCACCGTTTGATAACTTTATTTTTCCAGCATCAGCTAATTGCCCACCACCCTCTGCATAAAATGGTGTTCTATCCAAAGTCACTTCAATTTCAGAGCCTGCGTTTGCTTCGCGAGAGTTTTTCCCACCCACTAATATTCCGGTCAATTTGGCCTCAGCAGAACTTTTCTCATAACCCATGAACTTAGAAGGACCAGCTCCATCAATTATCGATCGATATTCAGTTAAATCAGTGTGGCCACTCTTCTTTAACTTTGCATCGGCTTTTGCTCGATCTCTCTGCTCATTCATCAATTTTTTAAAGCCTGTTTCATCCACATCAAGCCCTTGTTCTCGCGCCATCTCCAAGGTGAGATCAAAGGGAAAACCGTATGTGTCATGTAATTTAAATGCTGTTTCGCCAGATACCGCCTTTTGTTTTGATTTTTTCAAATCCTCAGCAGCAACATCAAAGATGCTTGTCCCGCTTTTTAATGTTTGTATGAATGAATCTTCTTCCGCTTGGGCGATCGATAAAATGCGTTCGGAGTCCTTAACAAGTTCGGGATATTGCGGCCCCATTGCCTGTATTGAGCTTTTTATTAGTTCAGAAATTACTAAATCTTGTGATCCTAGTAATCGCATGTTCCTAATGGTTCTTCGCATCATTCTTCTCAAAACGTATCCACGTCCTTCATTTCCAGGAGTGACTCCGTCACCGATTAACATCATCGCTGTTCTGCTGTGATCAGCAACTACTCTCAATGAAACATCATTTTTGGCCTCTTTGCCATATTGAACCTTGGTTAATTCAGATGCCTTGTTAAGAATTATTTTTGTAGTATCGATTTCATAAATATTTTCCACACCCTGAAGTAAGGCTGCCGTTCTCTCGAGTCCTAATCCCGTGTCGATATTCTTCGCCGGCAACTCCCCAACGATTGGGAAAGAATTTTTATCGCCACCTTCACCTCGGATATTTTGCATGAAAACAAGATTCCAAATTTCAAGGTACCTATCCTCATCGGCTATTGGTCCACCCTCTTTGCCATATGCAGAGCCTCGATCAAAATAGATTTCAGAACATGGGCCACATGGACCAGGAACGCCCATGGACCAGAAATTATCTGCCATACCTCTACGCTGAATACGATTCTTTGGAACGCCAATTTGTTTCTCCCAAATTTGCGCAGCTTCATCATCATCTTTATAAACAGTTACCCAGAGTTTATCTTCGGCAAATCCATAACCACCTTCTGATGTTGATTTAGTTAACAACTCCCAAGAAAGCGCAATAGCTCCCTCTTTGAAGTAATCACCAAATGAGAAATTTCCACACATTTGGAAAAAAGATGCGTGCCTAGTTGTTTTTCCAACCTCATCAATATCTAAGGTACGCACACATTTTTGTACTGAAGTTGCACGTTTGTACGGGGGTTTAATCTCACCCAAAAAATAAGGCTTAAATGGCACCATGCCCGCATTGACCAATAACAAATTGGGATCATCTGCAATCAATGATGCTGACGGGACAACGGTATGAGGCAGGTTTAGAGAATTACTTGATTCAAAATACTTCAACCATCTAGAGCGAATATCAGCAGAATTCATATCTACTCCTTCGCTTTGCTTTTTTTCTTACCCTTTTTCTTTTGCTTAACCGCTCCAAAAACTGCAGCCGCAGCTTTCATGGCTATCGGGTTCTCATCTAAGAAGGACTCAGTTGCTGTTGAGACTTTTTTCGTCAAGTTCTCAATTGACTTTCCAGCGTTGCTTAAACTCTTCAACGGACTATTGATCATGGCGACAGTTTTCGTGATTTCATCAATCAGCCTGGAAGCACGAATAACCGTATAAGCAATTGCAACTGCAATGACAGCGAGGCTGGATGCGGCAATGATTGTTGCTATTCCACCTGGGCCCATGTTGGGAAGAATACCTGAAAAGGTGGGAACTATTTGGCAGCCGGTGGAGTATCGACACCTGACTCTTTACGTTGTGCTGGCGTAATAGGTGTTGGTGCACCTGTTAATGGATCACCACCACTGGCTGTTTTCGGAAACGCAATAACTTCTCGAATTGATTGAGCCCCTGCTAGTAGTGCACACAATCTATCTAGTCCAAGGGCGATACCACCATGAGGTGGCGGTCCATAATTAAAAGCTTCAAGCAGGAATCCAAATTTACTTTCAGCCTCACTTTGTGACAATCCGATTGTCTTGAAGACGCGCTGTTGAACATCTCGTTGATGAATACGAATAGATCCGCCGCCAATCTCATTGCCGTTCAAAACAATGTCGTATGCATATGCCAAGGCTTCTTGAGGGTTGGTATCGAAAGTATCCGCATACTCTGGCTTAGGACCAGTGAAGGGATGGTGAACCGCAGTCCAACCAGCTGCTGGGTTTTCTGCATCAACTGGCTCAAACATTGGCGCATCAACTATCCAAACAAATTTCCAAGCAGTTTCATCGATTAAATTACAGCGCTGACCAATCTCCAATCGCACCGCACCTAATAAGCTTTGTGAAGATACGGTAGCTCCAGCGGCAAAGAAAATTGCGTCGCCATTATTCGCACCAACTGCCTTTGCGATTCCAGAACTCTCCTTCTCGGACAAGTTCTTGGCAACTGGTCCCGATAAAGTTCCATCCTGGCCGACCAATATGTAAGCCAATCCTTTGGCACCACGAGCCTTAGCCCAATCTTGCCACGCATCTAATTCACGTCTAGGAGTTGCCGCACCCTTTGGCATAACTACGGCACCAACGTACTCGGCCTGAAAAACCCGAAAAGAAGTTTCTTTGAAAAAATTTGTAACATCAGTGATTTTGTTTTCAAATCTTAAATCTGGTTTATCTGAACCATAGTCACGCATCGCATCGCGATAGGTCATGTGAGGAATTGGGGTTGGAATCTTGTAATTGGCTACCTTGTCAAAAACGGTAGTTAAGACCTTCTCCGCCACTGCAATTACATCGGATTGATCTGCAAATGAAATTTCAATATCCAACTGAGTGAACTCTGGTTGTCGATCGGCTCTAAAATCTTCATCGCGAAAGCATCGAGCGATTTGGTAGTAACGTTCCATCCCGGCAACCATCAATAATTGCTTGAATAATTGAGGCGATTGCGGGAGGGCATACCAAGATCCTGGTTGCAACCTCACCGGAACGAGAAAATCTCTGGCCCCTTCCGGAGTGGACCTGGTTAAGTATGGAGTTTCTATTTCTAGAAAATCCTGATCTGACATTACCTCACGAATTGCAGCGGTTACCTTAGAGCGCAATCTTAAATTCTTCGCTGGACCCTCACGTCTTAAATCTAGATATCGATACTTAAGTCGAATCTCCTCTGAAATATTTCCAATATCTCCACTATCAACTGGGAAAGGAAGGGCGGCTGCTTCACTTAAAACCTCTAGTGACTGGCACACAACCTCAATTTCGCCAGTAGGAATCTCTTTATTTTCATTTCCAGCCGGGCGAATCTTTACAACACCAGAGATAAGAACACACCATTCAGCACGCAGTTCGCCAGCAATCTTTTCATCATTTATTACTACCTGAACAGCACCAGATGAATCTCTTAGATCAATAAAAGCTACACCGCCATGATCTCTGCGACGGGCTACCCAGCCAGCTAAAACAACATTGGTGCCAACCAATTTTGAGTTTAATGAACCAGCATCGTGGGTGCGCAACATTTCTTACTTTTTACCTATCTTTTGGATTAGATCTGAAGCGTCAAGGCTACTAGATATCATCTCACCACTGCTCATCATTTTTAATTGACAATTTCCAGTTGCTAATTCATCATCGCCAATCACTAATCCATACTTTGATCCGCTTTTATCAGCTGCCTTCATAGCACCTTTCAATCCACGGTCACCATAAGCCATATCGCAAGTAATTCCAGCCTGTCGTAATTCAGCTAGCAATTTGAAACCAGCGGCTTTACCTGCATCGGTAATTGGCGCAATAAACAACTGCATTTGATTAATTACTGCTGGCAAAGTATTTTCTGCTTCACACGCCATTAATATTCGATCTACACCCAATCCAAATCCGATACCGCTTACCTCTGCTCCGCCGAGTGAGGACATCAACCCGTCATATCGCCCTCCGCCACCAATTCCCGATTGGGCACCTAGCATCTCATGATCAAATTCAAATGTAGTTCCCGTGTAATAATCCAAACCTCTAACCATTCTTGGATTTATCTGAAATTCAATTCCTGTATTTTTTAATAATCCTTGCACTGTTTCAAAGTGCTGCTTACTCTCTTTATTTAGATAATCGAGCAGTAAAGGGGCCTTGGCCATAGCCGACTTGACCTCTTCTCTCTTATCATCAAAAAGTCTCAACGGATTAAGTTGTGCCCGTGCCGCAGTCGCTTCGTCGAGCTTTAAACCGGTTATGAACTTAACCAAATCTTTACGATGGGCATCACGACTACTGGCATCCCCCAGTGATGTAATATTTAATTTATATTTCTTTAAACCCAAAGCTTTAAAAGCAGTATCTGCTACTGCAATAACCTCTACATCAATCTCTGGGTCGTTGTAACCAATAGCTTCAATTCCTACTTGATAAAACTGACGATACCTGCCTGCTTGCGGACGTTCGGCTCTAAAAAATGGGCCCGTGTAAAAAAGTTTTACAGGCAGCTGCCCCTTGTCCAGATTGTGCTCGATAACTGCACGCATCACACCAGCAGTTCCCTCTGGTCTTAAGGTTATTGAACGACCACCACGATCTTCGAAGGTATACATCTCTTTGCTAACAACGTCAGTGGACTCACCTACGCCACGGGTAAAAACTTCAGTTTCTTCAAAAACCGGTAGCTCAATTAAGTTATAACCAGCAAGCCTTGCAGTTCTAAGCAATTGATCTCTAACATATTCAAACTTACTTGAGTTTGGTGGGAAGTACTCACTGACTCCTTTTGGCGCTTGAAATTTACTCAAAATCTCACCGCCCAATCTGATCTAAAAAATCACTCTGCAAGTAAGGATTTCTCACACGCTCTATGCCGATTGTAGTTTGCCCTCCATGTCCAGGTAGGACATTTAGGTCATCAGGCAGGGTTAAAATTCGTTCCCGTAAGGTATTTCGCATCTGGCTGGCTGAGCCAGTAGGTAGATCAGTCCTTCCGATACTTCCGGCAAAGAGAACATCACCTGAGATTAACTGTTGGTTATCAACTGTAAAAATCACTGAGCCTTTGGTATGACCTGGTGCAAATATCGAAGTGATTTGCATACCCGCTAATTCAAATGTTTCAAAGTCCCCCAATTCAACAATTTCATCTGGTTCATTTAATTTTGTAACACCAAATGCTTCAAGAAATTGCTGACTAACACCATTTCGATCTAGTGCTCCCATTGGATCGGAAAGTAGAAATCGATCTGCAGCAGTTATAAAGGTGCGCATAGGTATCTTGGACGTCAATGGAAGCACGGAGAACATATGGTCAAGATGACCATGGGTTACAAGTACTGCAATAGGTTTTAGGTTGTACTCAGAAACTTTGGTCACGATTTCGTTAACTAGATTTGGTCGTGCCATACCAGGATCAACAATGATGCACTCTTGACCCGTTTTTGAGGCAAGAATCCAACAATTTGTCTCAAAATAGGGAGCAATCACCCGATCGACCAGCAATTGTTGCCCCGCTTTCTAATCACTTTTTGAGATCAGATTTCCCTAAAAGATGGTGCCTAGGCTATCTTTTAGCCAGCACCAAACCCAGCAATCAATCACGCTAAGCGCAAAATTGATAGCTACGCCCCCACATAACGAGATCTGGCAACAGAAATCGTGCAACGAAAGGTAAACCTAATGGAAACTACATCAACACCAAACCTTTCATCTACCGGGGCAGCATCAGCACTCATTGGTGATCCAGCAAAATTTGGCCGAGTCGGCGAAGACGGAACTGTTTATGTAATTACTCCAAGTGGTGATCGAGCTGTTGGTTCTTATCCAGGAAAAAGCCCAGAAGAGGCGCTTGCTTACTTTGTAAAGAAGTTCGAAATGGTCGCATCTGAGGTTGCACTACTAGCAGCCAGAATCCGCTCTGGCGCAATGGTCCCAAGCGATGCTCATGAGGCTGTTAATAAATTGCGGACCCAAATTGCTGATTTAAATGGCGTAGGTGATTTAGCAAACTTAGCTGAATCCCTGGAGAAGATTCCCTCACTAATTACTGAGCATGAAGGCGCTTATGTTGCACGCAAGGCCGCTCAAGCAGCAGAGCGAGAGGCTCGTAAAGCTGAGGCGACTGCAATAAAAGAAAAAATTGTGGCCGAAGCTGAAAGCCTAGTTGAGTCAGTTGCCTGGAAGGTAACCACCGCAAGACTAAAGGTTTTACTTGAGGAGTGGAAAAAAGCTCCACGGCTAGACAAAAAAGTTGATGCCCAATTGTGGAAGAGGTTTTCTTCATCTCGCAATAAATTTGATAAACGTCGTCGCACTCACTTCGCTAATCTTGCAAGCGAACATAAGAAAGTTGCATCAACAAAAGAGATGATTGTGCAACAAGGTGAAGCACTTGCTAACTCAAAAGATTGGCTAAATACAGCCAAGCAATTCAAATCTTTAATGGATCAGTGGAAAGCCTCAGGAAGAGGCAAAAAATCAACCGATGCAGCGCTGTGGAGTAGATTCAAAGCAGCACAAGATACTTTCTTTGCCGCCAAAAATGCAGATATGGACAAGCGAAAAAACTCCATGGCAGAAAATCTCTTAAAACGCGAGGCAATGATTTCTGAGTTTGAGGCATTATTACCTATAACAGATTATAAGAGTGCCAAGAAAAAGTTTTATGATCTGATGGGTAAGTGGCAAAAAATCGGTATGACTGATCGTAAAAAGCGCGCTAGTTTTGATGCCAGGATTAAAAAAGTTGAGGATGAAATTCATGAACTTGAGCGCAATTTCCAACGTAAGAGCGATCCAACTGCGAAGGCGCAAGCCAGTAAAGTTGTACAAGGTTTGGCAGAGGCAATTGAAAACTATGAAAAGCAAGCAGCAAAGGCAGAGGCTGCTGGTCAAACAGCAAAGGCCATGGTGGCCAGAGAAGCTGCAGCTGCTCGTAGGGTTTGGCTTGAACAGGCAGAAAAGGGTTTAACTGAGTTTACAAATTAGTTATTAAACACTCGATTAACATCATAAACACCTTCAATGCCCCTAACTGAATTAAGCACCGCATCTAAATGTGATGCGTCCGCCATTTCAAAGGTGAACTTGGAGATAGCAGTCTGATCTTTATGTGTAACTACTGAAGCACTCAAAATATTCACATGCTGGTCAGATAATGCTTTAGTCACGTCAGAAAGCAAACGTGCTCGATCTAATGCCTCTACTTGAATGTTTACTAAGAATGTACTTTTTGCTGATAGATTCCATTTAACCCCAATCATTCGATCACCTTGATGAGTCTGTAGATCATTCATGTTTATACAATCGCTGCGATGAACTGAAACTCCGCTGCCCCTTGTGATAAATCCTGTAATTTGATCACCAGGAACTGGGGCACAACACCTGGCTAGTTTGACCAATACATCAGCTGAGCCCTCAACATCAATTCCAGTAACACTCTTTCGAGATCTTTTCACCGGTGCTACTAGCGGAGCGAGATTACTTTCCGGATGACTCTCAGTTGTACCAAGTAAGACGATCAACTTTTCAATCACCGAATGAGCTGAAATATGTCCGTTACCAACCGCCTCATATAATGATTCGATGTCTTCAAATTTCAAATCATGAGCAAGCTCTAACAGCGCCTGCCCACCAAGAATTTTTTGAATGGGTAAGCCAGCTTTTCGCATCTGGCGAGCAATTGATTCCTGTCCTGCTTGGATAGCCTCTTCCTTGCGCTCTTTTGAGAACCAAGCTTTAATCTTTGATCGAGCACGTGATGAGGTTACAAAATTCAACCAATCATGACTAGGAGCTGCGTTGGGATTTTTGTTAGTAACTATCTCGACCACATCACCATTTACTAAGTGCGACTCAAGAGGTACTAATTTTCCATTGACTTTTGCACCGATACACCGGCTACCCACTTCGGTGTGTACCGCATAAGCAAAATCAACAGGCGTTGAACCGGAAGGAAGTGCAATTACGCTGCCCTTTGGGGTGAAGACAAAAACCTCTGGAGTTCGTAAGTCATATCGAAGGGTTTCAAGAAAATCACTTACATCTTCACTTTCTTGTTGCCACTCGTGTAACTGCTTCAACCACAGAACTTCTGGATTTTTTTGCTGATCAATACCTTTAGATTTATATTTCCAGTGAGCTGCAATTCCATACTCTGCTCTAGCGTGCATATCAAAGGTTCTTATCTGTATTTCAACCGCTTTACCGTTAGGCCCAATCACAGTAGTGTGCAGAGATTGATAGAGATTGAACTTAGGCATAGCAATATAATCCTTGAATCTGCCAGGAACTGGACTCCACCTAGCGTGAATCGCACCTAGCGCTCCATAGCAGTCTCTAACTGAGTCAACCAGGATTCTGATTCCAACTAGATCATATATATCGTTAAATTCTCGACCACGCACAACCATCTTTTGATAAACACTATAAAAGTGTTTTTGTCGGCCACTAACATTCGCATGAATTTTCTCGTTTTTTAGATCCACATCTATTGCGTTTACTACCTCTTTAGTTAGCAGATCTCGAGTTGGCGATCTTTCAGAAACTAATCTCTCAATCTCCTCATATTTTTTGGGTTCAAGAGTTTTAAATGATAAATCTTCTAGCTCCCATTTGATGGCATTCATTCCTAAACGGTGTGCGAGTGGCGCATAAATATCAAGAGTTTCCCGAGCTTTTCGTTCGGCAGTTTCTTTGGCGATGAATTCCCAAGTTCTAGCGTTATGTAATCGGTCAGCAAGTTTGATCACTAAAACCCTAATATCGCGTGACATTGCCACAACCATTTTGCGAAGTGTTTCCGCCTCAGCAGTCGGTCCATAAATGAGTTTGTCTAGCTTGGTTACGCCATCAACTAAAGAGGTTACCTCATCACCAAATTCACTTTTAATATGATCAATTGAATAAGAGGTGTCTTCCACTGTGTCATGCAAAAGAGCGGCCATCACTGTTGGTAAATCCATGCCAAGTTCAATAAGGATCTGGGCTACTGCAACAGGGTGGGTTATGTAGGGTTCCCCGGATTTTCGTAATTGGCCACTATGTGCCTTATCAGCTGCATAAAATGCTCGCTCAAGATCTGCATTTGAAAATCCAGGATGAGAACGAGCTAGGCCATCTGAAAGCGGCTTTAACAATTCGATGGTTGTCATAGCGCTTTGGCTGTCTTTGTTAGTTCAATTAAATTATCGTCGGCGATTGCGTTTAGGTTGATTACGAGGACCACGATCTGATTTAGGCTCGACAACAACTGAACTAGAAGGTGTTGAAACCTTTTCGCCTCTAGTTCCCACTCGCTTTGCTAAAGCCTGCATTGCAGGCTCTCTCTCACGAAGACCAGCCAAGAATGGTGTTGCAATACAAATTGATGAATAAGTGCCCGTAATCAATCCAATAAACAAAGCCAGGGATAGATCCTTCAAGGTACCAGCCCCTAATAAACCTGCTCCCACAAACAGGATTGATCCAACAGGTAGCAGTGCCACTAAGGAGGTATTAAATGAACGAACGATAGTTTGATTGACAGCCAGGTTTGCCGCTTTTGAATAGGTGGTTCTACCACTGGCAGCAATGCCCTTCGTGTTCTCTCGAACTTTATCAAAGACCACTACCGTGTCATACAAGGAGTAACCCAGAATGGTTAAGAATCCAATAATGGTGGCCGGTGTAACCTCAAATCCAACTAATGCGTAGATACCAACTGTAATCACAACATCATGAACAACGGCAATAATCGCAGAGATTGCCATTTTTGCCTCAAAAGTCATGGCAAGATAAAGCATTACCACCAACAAAAACCCAAATAATCCATAAAGCGCCTTACGAGTGATCTCCTCGCCCCATGAAGGTCCAATTATTTGCGAATCGATTGATTCGACGCTGACATTAAAATTCTTAGCTAAAGTCGCCTCTAATGTGTTCTGCTCCAAGGATGTCAATGCATCTGTTTGAATTCGAACTTTATCATTGCCTACTTTTTGAATAATGTTTTGAGTCGTAATATTTGATTCAGTAAGTGACTGCTTGGCAATATCTATTGAGGCATTTGGTGTTGTTACGGTGAATGAGGATCCGCCCTTGAACTCTATACCAAGATGCAATCCTTGGGTAAACAATGTGATTGCAGAGGCTAATATCAAAAGTCCAGAAAAGGAGTACCAAATCTTTCGCTTGCCAACAAAATCTATAGAGGTTTCTCCTCGATAAAGTCTTCCACCAAGTCCTGAGAGCTTAGACATTAGATACCTCCTCGGTCTTTTGTGGATTCTTCTGCGCGATTCCAATTGATTTAGTTGAAAAGCCAGACCATGGATGGCCGTTATTGAAGAAGGACAATTTAGCCAAAATCGTCATTAACGGTTTGGTAAACAAGAAGACCACGATCAAGTCGATTATCGTGGTAAGTCCCAAGGTAAACGCAAATCCGCGAACTCCACCAACTGCAAATATGTAAAGCATGATGGCAGCTAACATCGAAACCACGTCTGCGGCAATGATTGTTCGACGAGCACGCACCCAACCAGTTTCAACTGCTGACTTCACTGATTTGCCTTCACGTATCTCATCCCTAACACGTTCAAAGTAAACAATAAATGAGTCGGCTGTAATTCCAATCGCAACAATCGCTCCAGCAATACCAGCCAAAGTAAGTGTGAAATCAATTAACTCTCCAAGAAGTATGAAGGAAAGAAGTGACATTATGGCTGCGACTGCAAGTGAGCTGACTGAAACTATTCCTAAACCTCGGTAGTAAAGCATGGAATAAATAACCACTAGTCCTAAACCTAAAATTCCAGCAATTAACCCGCCGCGTAATTGATCAGCTCCTAATGATGGAGATACCTGCTGTACCTCGCCACGATCAAAAGTCAGTGGCAATGCACCGTATTTCAATACATTTGCAAGATCTTGTGACTCTAATTGGGTGAAGTTTCCAGTGATCTGTGCATTACCAGTATTAATTGGTTCGTTAATTCTAGGTGCCGAATAAACCAATCCATCTAAAACTATTGCAGCTTGATTCTGAGGCGAAGGTAATGAGGTTAAACGAGTTGTCATGGCACCGAATTTTGAAGCGCCTTCGCTATCGAACTCCAAAGTTACATACCAACCAGAGGCACCTTGTGGATCCAACAATGCTGATGCTTGCGTGACTTGGCGACCTAAAACTTCAGCTGGAGCTAAAATGTATTTGTTAAAACCCCCTCGATCACAACTTACGATTGTGGCTGCTTCATTTCCACTACTTCCGCCTTGACGATTCTGGGGCAAGGTGCAATCCAGCGCTGCATACTGAGCATTGATCTCTGGTGTTACACCTGGTGGCAATATTGCAGTTGCCGTATCGGCACTTGCCGAAGTTGCATTTGGAGCACCCTCTGCCAACACTGGACGAAATCTAAGCTCAGCGGTTTGGCCAACTAAATCAACAATTCTTCGACCAGTTTCACCAGGCACTTGAATAACAATTTGTCGGTTAATACCGGTTCCTTGTGCTGACACTTCAGATTCTGCCACTCCCAAAGAGTTAACACGCTGGCGGATAATTTCAACTGCTTGATCAATTGCTTCGGCAGTTACACGGCCAGTTTCACCATCTTCAATCCTTGGTTGCAATGTAACGCTAGTGCCACCTTGCAAATCCAAACCAAGTTTGAATGAGGTTGCACCGATAACAAAGGAAAGACCAGTCAACGCCAAAACTGAAAGCAGGAGGATTGAGATAGTTCTAACTGCTCTAGCTTGGGTATTTGCAATTTTATTAGCAGACATGACGGCCAATTCTAGGCGCAGGCGAGATTATTGAGAAATCAAGGGATGGGTTAGCCAAAATAAGCGAATAAATTAGGTTACTGAGCAATATCTGGGTCTTGATCAAAGAGAGTTGCACCGGTGCCAATTTGTGCAGACAACGGTGGTTTTAATCCAAGATGAGACCAGCCGGCAGCTGTAGCAATACGCCCTCTCGGCGTTCTGGCCAGAAATCCCATTCGTACCAGAAAGGGTTCGGCCAAAGATTCAATAGTTTCGATTTCTTCACCCACTGCCATGGCTAGCGTTGAAACTCCAACTGGTCCGCCATTAAAATTTTTAATCAATGCCGTGAGTACTGACTTGTCTAATCGGTCTAGTCCAATCTGATCAACTTCATAGATCTCTAGAGCAGATGTTGCATGGCCGAGTTTGACTGACTTCTCATTATTTACCTGTGCGAAATCACGTACTCGACGAAGAAGCCTATTGGCTACGCGCGGAGTACCTCGAGAACGAGAGGCGATTTCCATAATTGCTGAGGAATCAATCTCTATTTCAAGTAGATCTGCACTTCGCTTAATAATCTTTGATAATTCTTCAGATTCATAAAAATCTAACTGAGCTGTGAATCCAAATCTATCTCTCAGCGGGCTAGGTAGAAGTCCTGCTCTGGTAGTTGCGCCAACAAGAGTGAAGTGTGGAAGCTCTAGCGGAATTGAGGTTGCGCCAGCGCCTTTGCCAACAATTACATCCACTCGAAAATCCTCCATTGCCAAATACAACATCTCCTCAGCTGGCCTAGACATACGATGGATTTCATCCAAAAATAGAATTTCTCCTTCAACTAAAGATGAAAGAATGGAAGCTAGATCGCCCGCATGCTGGATGGCAGGCCCTGATGTTATTCGTATTGGACTGTCCATCTCGGTAGCAACAATCATCGCCAGAGTAGTTTTACCCAATCCTGGTGGACCGGAAAACAGTATGTGATCAGCAGTGGATTTACGTTGTTTTGCAGCTGAGAGCAACAGATCTAACTGCTCTCGAACTCTAAGTTGACCTACAAACTCAGTTAAAGTTTTAGGACGAAGTGCAAGTTCAGCTACGCGTTCAGCATCATCGGCGCTGTTATTTAAAACCTGGTCGCTCATCTTTTATTTACCACCACTTTTTAGCGCTAATTTCAATACTTGACCCACTGAAAGACTCTCAATATTTTCATCCTTCATAACCGCATTCAACATTGAACCAGCCTCTTTGTTTGAATACCCCAAGCCTTGTAAGGCATTCTCGACTTGATTTGCAATTGTTAAATTAGAACTAGTTTTCCCACTAGCAAAAGCCACAACTTTTTCCTTCAATTCAAGAACTAAGCGCTGTGCACCTTTTTTACCTAATCCTGGCACTGCCTCTAAAAATTTAAGATTTGAAGAGATTATTGCATTGGCAATTGATGCTGCATCGCTATTTGCCAAGATCGATTGGGCTACCTTAGGCCCAATACCAGTGACTGATAACAACAACTCAAAAAAATCACGATCAACAATTTCGGTGAAGCCATATAAAGTCAATGCATCTTCACGAACAATTAAATAAGTATGAAAACTTACTTGTTCTCCAACTTGAATCTTTGCAGCAATTCGAATTGGCACCTGCAATAGCAATCCAACCCCGCCTACCTCCACCACCAGCGAGTTGATAGAGGTTGACTTAACGCTTCCACTTATCGAGCTGATCATCGCTTTTTAACTGCCTTTTTCTTTGCGGTTGCTAATCGGGCATTACCAACTCCCCGCCAATGATGGCAGATAGCAAGGGCTAAAGCATCAGTACTGTCTACTGGTTTTGGAATTTCCTTAAGCTTGAGTAATCGTTTAACCATCTGCGCTACCTGTTTTTTATCTGCTCGACCAGATCCTGTCACGGCTGCCTTAACTTCACTAGGAGTGTGCATCACTACCGGAATACCAGCCTTAACTGCCAGCAAAAGAACTACTCCGGCAGCCTGAGCCGTCGCCATGGCGGTCTTAACATTTAGATGAGAGAAAACTCGTTCAACTGCAATAACATCAGGCTTGAAATTGCCAATCCAAATGGAGATTTCCTTTTCCAACTCTAAGAGCCTAAATTCCAAGGCTGCGTCAATATCAGTTTTAACTACGCCAACCGAGATCATTTCGAGAGATTGAGGTCCAGCAGAATCCACAACACCAATTCCACAACGGGTTAAACCTGGATCTATTGCCAATACTCGCATGGGACAAGAGTAATCAGCGGATTTTCGTTAGGAACTCAGGCTCGCCATCACTTCATCTGAAACATCAAAATTTCCATAAACATTTTGAACATCATCTAACTCTTCGATTGCTTCGATCAATTCGAAAACCTTCTTCGCAGTCTCCGAATCAATTGGTATTGACATTGAAGGCAAGAAGGAAGTTTCTGCTGACTCATACTCTATGCCCGCTGTTTGTAGTGATGTTCGAACTGCAACTAAATCAGATGGTTGGGCTACTATTTCAAATGATTCACCAAGATCATTAACCTCTTCTGCGCCAGCATCCAAAACAATTTCCAGCAATGAATCCTCAGTAACCTTTCCACTGGCTTTAGATACTATAACTACCCCTTTGCGATTAAACAGATATGAAACTGAGCCCGGGTCAGCCATGTTTCCGCCATTTCTGGTGACAGCAACTCGTACCTCAGAGGCTGCACGGTTTCTGTTATCAGACAAACACTCAATGAGTAAGGCAACTCCGCCTGCTGCATAACCTTCATACATAATGGTTTCCCATTGTTTGCCGCCGGTTTCAAGTCCAGCCCCGCGTTTAACTGCTCTATCAATATTGTCGGCAGGCACCGAATTTTTCTTAGCTTTAGCAATGGCATCGTACAAAGTTGGATTACCAGAAACATCTGCACCGCCAGCTCGAGCAGAGACTTCAATCGCTTTAATCAACTTTGCAAAATTCTTTGCTCGACGTGAATCAATAATTGCTTTTTTATGTTTGGTAGTTGCCCACTTGGAATGACCGCTCACTTATTTACCTACTAACCCTTCGAACCAGTTAATTGACGACAGATATTTTCTACAAAAAATCTATGAACACGATTGTCACCAGTTAACTCAGGATGAAATGAGGTAGCAAGTAGGTGGCCCGACCTAACGGCCACCGGATGTTTGACTCCATCTTGACCGACTATCTCAGCTAAAACCTCAACTGAGGCGCCAACAGATTCCACCCAAGGAGCACGAATAAATACCGCTCGCACAGCTGGCTCAGTTATTCCTTTAAATTTCAAATCTGTTTCAAATGAGTCTACTTGTCGGCCAAATGCATTTCGCCTGACCACCATATCGATCCCACCAAAAGTTTCTTGTCCATCAATAGCATCTTTTACTACATCAGAAAGTAAAATCATTCCAGCACAAGAGCCATAGGTTGGCATTCCTGAATTAATTCGATCTTTAATTAAATCAATTAAATCAAATGATCTAGCTAGTTTTGCGATTGTTGTTGATTCCCCACCCGGAATTACCAGTGCTGAAATTTCTTGAATCTCACTCTTAGTTTTTACAGCCCGAGCGTCAACGCCACAATCACTTAATGATCGAATGTGCTCTCGAACATCACCTTGGAGTGCAAGTACTCCAATTTTCACAATTACCAGCCCCGCTCCGCAAGCCGATGAGGTACTGGAATATCGGCAACATTTATTCCAACCATCGCTTCACCCAAACCACGAGATACATCGGCAATCACTTTTGCATCTGTAAAGTAAGTTACCGCCTTAACACACGCAGCAGCACGTTTTGCAGGATCACCAGATTTGAAAATACCAGATCCAACAAATACCCCGTCAGCTCCTAACTGCATCATCATTGCGGCATCTGCTGGAGTTGCAATTCCACCAGCAGTAAAAAGAACTACTGGTAATTTGCCGGTGCTGGCTACCTCTTTAACTAATTCATATGGTGCTTGCAATTCTTTCGCTGCAACAAACAGTTCATCTTCGCGCATGGAGGTTAATCTGCGAATTTCCGCTGAGATCGTTCGCATGTGAGTGGTGGCATTTGAAACATCTCCTGTACCAGCCTCACCCTTTGATCGAATCATTGCTGCACCTTCATTAATTCTGCGAAGAGCTTCCCCCAGATTTGTAGCACCACAAACAAACGGAATAGTGAAGTTCCATTTATCAATGTGATTTGCATAATCAGCTGGAGTTAATACCTCTGACTCATCTATGTAATCAACACCTAAGGTTTGCAAAACTTGAGCTTCAACAAAATGGCCAATTCTTGCTTTTGCCATTACTGGAATAGAAACTGCAGCTTGAATAGCGGAAATCATGTCAGGATCTGACATACGGGCAACGCCACCTTGGGCGCGAATATCTGCAGGTACTCTCTCGAGAGCCATGACAGCAACAGCGCCAGCATCTTCGGCGATCTTTGCTTGTTCAACATTTACAACATCCATAATCACGCCGCCCTTTAGCATCTCTGCCATGCCGCGTTTTACACGAGCTGTGCCTGTTTCCTTGGACATTTTTCTCCCCTGCGATTATCTAGTCCCCTATTGTACTAATTCACTACCATGATGAGAAAACTATTAAATGAAGCCTTGCTCACACAGGCAGGCTTGCTAAGGGGTCAAAACGGGTGGCTGATCTGTAAGAAAAATCCAGGTGCGTCCTGGCTTGAAATTGGCTGTTTCACCATCAATAGTTTTCCATTTGGTCAAGTCAGTTTCCGTATCCCGTTGCCAATTAATTTGATAACTAAATCCATCTCTTAACATAACTGCTTCACCAGTTCCGGTAGTTTTACTAAATGGTGTGATCTCGCCAAATTTGTCACCATAAATTGATGGAGTAATTGATACCAGTTGAATAATGGCGGTATCGGCAAAAAGATGTTCGCCAGAGGCTGCCAATTTTGGTTTTTCATTAAAGTAAATCAACCATTTCTCAACCTGGGCATCCCAGCGCAATTCATACTTAGCACTAGGCCATTTGACCTTCACAGTTGCAGTAGTTGTCTCACCTTTTGGTGGTTTGCCAAAAGGAAATACTGAGACAGTTGGCGTATCTATCTGGATCTTAGGGTTTGAGTTTGCGCGCTCTAACAATAAATCTGGTTTTAAAATCATATCTACTGGGCCTGGACGCTTAGGATCCTTCCCGTAAATTGATGGTGGATTTCGCTCAGCAGAAAGATTTTCTAAGTTAGCTGCTGCAATAACGGGTCTCATCTTGCTTTGAGCGCCACTGTAAGCAAATCCCACGCGACCGAATTGTGCAAGAAGCTCGATATCTGAAATTCTTGCTGATCTAATTGGTCCTATAAGTGGTGGCAGTTTTGAGTTATATACCGCGGCTAATCTTGTAAGCCCAGCTTCTACCTGCTCTACATACACTACATCTGCATCCTCAACTCCAATTTGAGGATGAGCTGCATTTGTATCATCAATCTTCACAACAAGTATTTGATTATTAACTCCAGGCAATCCGTTGAAGTAGTTCTTTGCCACCTCTGGCTCGGATGAGACTTTTAAAGGATTACTATTACCGATAACAGAAAATATAAGCACTGATACTGAGGCCAAGAGAAACAAGCGTCGGGCGATCCTCATAAAACATCATCTTCAAATGCGTATCGAACTGGTAACGGAGCCTTTCCTGCCAGTCGAAACAATCTTATTAGGGGTTTGGCGCGAACATTCCGAGTGGCATTTACCGCCTCTAGGTGAATATTTATAGCAATCTTAACTTTACTAGTCGTATCCGATAGTTCAACTAATAGATCTGATGGGAGCTCTAACGAGTGATCTAACGCAGCTCCCTGTACTAATTTCAAGGATTCAGATAAAACGCTTTCAGCTGCAGATCTTTCAACAATATTTGCATTGCGTGCTGCGGTTGCCGAACTTGATATCAAGTAGGCAGTAGCTGGGTCCAAATTGGATTCAGCAACAATTTCATGTGCCAGCGCCGCTCGCTGCTGCAACAAAGCATCCAAAGTTGCCCATGAGGTTTCAACACGATGGTGAAGTCGATCCAATCTTGAGGCTGAGAATGACAAATACCATCCAATCAAAACTACCAAGAGTAAAACTAAGAGGGTTTGAAAATTCATCGTCTACTCCAAAATCTATTCTCAGAGGCCAGTGTTACTCGCTCTCCACCTGCGATAGCCATTTCGTAAACATTCTCAATCTGCTCCGCCACTACCTGCCAATCATACTTTTGCGCACTCAATCGACCATTTTCAGCCAATCGCTTTCGTTTTTCATCATCACGCAGTAGCGCAACTAAAACTTTAGCTAGATCAGCTGAGTCTTCATTCTTAAACAACTCTCCAGCCTCGCCATTTTCAAGGACTGCTTTAAAGGCGGGAATATCACTTGCAACCACCGCAGTTCCAGCCGAGAGTGCCTCAGTTAAAATGATCCCAAATGATTCACTTCCGGTGTTTGGTGCTACGTAGATTTGAATTGATTTTAAGAAGCTCTCTTTTTCTGAATTGCTTAATAGACCAAGAAATTTAATTCGACTTTGCAATTGTGGATTTAGATTCTTCAAAAACTCTTTGCTATCGCCCGGTCCTGCCACTAAAAACTCCACATCAGGCACAAACCGAGCAACTATGGCAAGTGAATCTATTAGTACCTGTAATCCCTTTCGTGGCTCTTCAAATCTTCCAATAAATCCAACAGTGTGTTTTTTAGCGTAGGCATCAACGATTTTTGCATTTGCATATTTTTGACCATCGATTCCATTTGGTATAACAACCGCATCGGTTTCAAAGTGGTCTTTAAGGGTAGATCTCGCTAGTTCACTAACTGCAATTCTGGCATTTAATTTTTCAACTATTGGCTCAAGAATTGGTCCAATTGCATAGATCGCCTTCTTTTTTGGTGTCGAAACATGGAAAGTTCCAACAAGTGGTCCTTCAGCTGCCGAACATGCTAACAACGACAAAGATGGAATTGCAGGTTCATGAAGATGGAGCAAATCAAAATCTCCGCTTGCAATCCATTGCTTTGCCCTTGAGCTAGCAATTGGACCAAATAAAACTCTTGCCACTGAACCATTGACGGGGATTGATATCGGTTTACCAGCATTGACTACATAATCTTGATGCTCAACTGAATCATCTGAGATTGGTGTGAGAACAGAGACAAAATGTCCCTCATCAATTAGATGTTCGGCCAAATCACGAATATGAGTTTGCACTCCACCAGGCGTATCCCAGCCATAAGGACAAACCATTCCGATTCTAAGTTTCTTCATCTATCCAAATCCTTTGCAACATATGCCAATCAACTGGATTTTCTCTAATTTTACGGGCGAAATTATCAGCAATAGATTGGGTAATCAGCTTTATTTTTTCTGCTTCACTACCTGAGGTCGGCAGTGAGATGGTTTCATCGAAGAATATTTCGATGCCAGATGGCAAGTAACTTATGTAAGCGGTAATCAATGGTGCACCGGTCTTTAATGCCAGCAGCGCTGGTCCAGATGGCATTTTTGCAACACCACCCAAGAAATCAACCTCAACACCGTTTCGTGACATATCACGATCTGCAATCAATGCAATTAGTTTTCCATCTTCCAATCTTTGAGTCAGTATGGGAACACTTTTTTCCTTATGGCTTATTGCCTCTATTCCGATACTCTGCCGATAATCAAGGAATTTCTTAAATATTGCCTCAGGCTTGAGTTGCTCTACAACGGTGGTCAGGTTTATACCGGTAGAGCAAAAATAGGCAGCTGCGTGATCCCAGTTTCCAGCGTGTGGGAGTGCAACAATGCAGCCTAGTTTTTTTGCAATTGGATCTCTTAGTAGATGCTCATCATTTACCTTTGTTGTTTGAATAATTCTCTCTTTACTCCACTTATTTAAGCGAAAGGTGTCAAACCAATATCTCATGTATGACCTCATGCCTAATTTTGTTAATGCTTCTAACTCAACCTCTGAAATGTTTGGCCTCACACGTCGGTAATTGCTTCTAAGTCTTTTAATTCCCTTGCCATTTTTCTTATAGATCCAATCAGATGCCAGGTTGGCTAACTTGTAGGCGGACTTCTCAGGCAGATAGCCAATTAATTTCCATGCTAAGAGGTATAACAAGTACATCTATTTCACCGCTTTATAGACAATCAGCATGCGTTGCGCCATTGTGATTAAGGAAAGAAAAACTAAAATCCACATACCAGCCGCCATTGCGTAGTCGACCTTAAACCCATGAAGTGCATAGGCTGCCAAAGCGATAATCAATCGCTCGCTACGCTCAGCAATCCCACCATCACAAACAATATTTAAGGATTCAGCCCGTGCCTTTATGTAAGAGACCATAAACGCAGAGACTGCGGCAACAATAATTAGCGGAACCAGTCGATCATCGCTTTTGATAAAGAAGAGTAAGGCTCCTATAAAAACTGCTGCATCACTTAATCTGTCCAGCGTTGAGTCCAAAACCGCTCCCCATTTGCTAACTCCCTTATTTGAGGCTCGAGCTACTGCTCCGTCAAACAAATCAAAAATTACAAAACCACTCACCCAAAGAACACCGGTGAGGAATTCACCCTTTGGGAAAAAATACAATGCGCTCGCAGCACTTCCAATCCCACCGATAGTTGAGATTAAGTTGGCACTAATTCGCAATTTGATCAAGATTTTGACCAATGGGGCGATTAATTTCGCGACAGGATCACGTAATGAACGCTGCAACATAATTCACATCGTAGGCTTATCGATCATGGCCGACCTAATTAACGCACGGTTTCTCCTTGGAAACTCTGCTGAGAATCAGCAAATTTCTCAACTCCTCGGGGTAGCCACTGCGAAAATAGATGATCCTCTCCTTATTACCGCAGATGTTGTGGTCGTGGTTGCTAGCGCTAAATCTGGGATCGATCCAAAGGTTGTAGAACAGTGGCACACCTTTAGAGAGCTATACATCCCAACGATAGTTGCAGTAATTGACTTTGAAGATGGTGATGTCGATTTTGAGGATATGAGTGCAATTATTGGAAAGATGTTGGAACCAGTAGTCACCCCGTACCTTGTCTTACATGCCGACAATGGAGAGCCAACAGCGCTAATTAATCTAGAAGACCAAATGATTACCGACTACTCCACCAAAGCTGCGGTGAATATTGCAAGCGATAGTGAGCATCGAGAGCTAATTTTAGAATTTAAGGAGGAGTTAGAAAATGCCTTACTGGAAGGTGGATGGGATCAATTCACAAGTGGATTAATAATTCCAGCTATCCCCCTGATGCCAAAAAATAGATTAGGTGTATCGGAGATAAAACGTTTCTTAGATCTGATTCCAAGCCGCAGCTAACTGATCTCTACTCTCCTGTAAAAGTTTTGGCAGCACCTTTGTCTTTCCAATAATTGGCATGAAGTTTGCATCACCACCCCATCTTGGAACCACATGCTGATGTAGGTGACCGGCAATGCCAGCTCCAGAGACTGCTCCTTGATTTATCCCTATGTTAAAGCCAATTGCATTACTTACCTTACGCAACACCTTCATCGCATGGGCAGTAATCTCCTGCACCTCATTTCGCTCTGAAACTGTTAAATCTGGTAACTCTGCTACATGACGATTAGTGCAGATTAATAAATGTCCTGCGTTATATGGATATAAGTTCATAACTACATATGCCTCTTTGCCTCGAAAAACAATAAGGGCCTCTTCATCACTTAACTTAGTTATTCGACAAAAGGGACACTCAATCTCATTTCCAGGTAGCGGTCTATTTTCTCCCTCCAGGTAAGACATTCGATGTGGTGCCCACAACCGCTGCCAACTATCAGGCATACCAGCACCACCTGAAATAGATTGATCACTCATTAAATTTGTTTGCGATCTTTTATAGCAGCCAAAACTTCATCAATTGCCTGTTGGATTGGAATCTGATTCTTTTGCTCGCCATTTCGATACCTAAATGAGACCGCCTTGGCTGACATATCTTCATCACCAGCAATTAACATGAAAGGTATCTTCTCCAACTGCGCATTACGAACTTTCTTCTGCATGCGGTCATCTGACGTATCAATATCTGCCCTAATTCCCGCTTTTTTAAACTGTTTAATTACATCCTGTAGATATGAATTAATTGAATCCGCAACTGGTATGCCTCGCACCTGTACCGGCGCTAGCCATGGTGGGAAAGCACCCGCATAATGTTCCGTCAACACTCCGAAAAATCTCTCAATTGATCCAAACAGAGCCCGGTGAATCATCACTGGTTGTTTTCGAGAACCATCAGATGCGGCATAACCTAAATCAAATCTTTGCGGCAACTGAAAATCAACTTGTATTGTAGACATTTGCCAGGTTCTACCAATTGCATCTCTGGCTTGGACTGAGATTTTTGGACCATAAAAGGCAGCGCCACCAGGATCTAATACCAACTCTAATTTTTGCTTCTCAGCTGCTTGGCGCAAAGCTTCTGTTGCATCCTGCCAATCTTTCTCCTCGCCCACTGATTTTTCTGGATTCCTAGTTGATAATTCAAGGTAAAAGTCGGTTAGCCCGTAATCACGTAACAAATTGAGCACAAAAGTTAAAAGGCTATCGAGCTCACCAGCCATCTGTTCTTTGGTGCAATAAATGTGTGCATCATCTTGGGTAAAACCTCGAGCTCTAGTAATTCCATGGACCACTCCAGATTTTTCATAACGATATACGGTGCCAAATTCAAATAATCTAAGTGGCAGATCACGGTATGACTTTGGAGAGGATTGGAAAATCAAATTATGGAAGGGGCAATTCATCGGCTTCATGTAATACTTTTGACCTGGCTTCTTTACTGTGCCATCAGCATGTAACTCCTCATCCATCACCATCGGTGGGTACATACCCTCGGCATACCACTGCAAGTGTCCACTAGTTTCAAATAATGCTGCTTTTGTTAAATGCGGTGAGTAAACAAATTGATAATCCTCCTCTTCGTGGCGTTTGCGAGAGTAATCCTCCATCGCTCTTCGAATAATTCCACCCTTAGGGTGAAATACTGCTAACCCAGAGCCGATCTCTTCCGGGAATGAAAACAGATCTAACTCAGCGCCAAGTTTTCGGTGATCTCTTTTTTCCGCCTCCTCCAACATATGTAAGTATGCATCTTGCGCCTCTTGGGTAGGCCAAGCTGTGCCATAAATTCTTTGCAACATTGGATTTTTTTCACTTCCTCGCCAATACGCACCTGCCGCCCGCATTAACTTAAAGGCTGGAATGTGTTTAGTTGAAGGTAGATGCGGACCACGGCATAGATCACTCCATACTGGATTACCATCTCGACCTAGGTTGTCATAGATAGTTAGTACCGAACCACCGACCTCCACACTTGATTCATCACCAGGATTATTGGCCTTTAAACCAATCAACTCACACTTATACGGCTCCGCCTTTAACTCCAGTAGTGCATCCTTTTCTGTAGTTACTCGACGGCGAAATCTTTGACCTGACTTGATGATTTTTCGCATCGCACTCTCTAACTTCTCTAAGTCAGCTGGAGTGAATGGATGTTTTGGATCAAAGTCATAGTAGAAGCCATCTCGAATTGGTGGACCAATGCCCAACTTTGTTTCAGGAAAAACCTCTTGTACTGCCTGAGCTAGAACGTGGGCGGTTGAATGACGTAACACATTTAAACCATCCTCAGAGGAGATGCTTACCGATTCGACCACATCACCATCTGTTAAATCACTCCATAAATCTCTTAATTCGCCATTGATTCGACAAACTACAACATCAGATAAATCTTGAAAAATGTGAGTTGGCTTTTGATCACTTGCGACCTCTTTAACTGCGCCATTAACTGTGATCTTTATTTGAGCCGACATGCCGCTAGGTTAGCAAAGCAGGCGGTAAAGGTGGCGAATTAAAAGGTGTATTCGTACCAAATAACTAGTAAAACAAGTGATAAAAATGTCAGAGCTGCAATAATCATCAGTTGCTGCTTCTTCTTAATTTTCGCCTTACTTGCAGCCCGACTTGCAACTCCTTTAGCCGAGGTTAAAACCCTGGCTGCCCATGCGAACTCAGACGCCAAAATTCCAAGACCAGTAAAGATGATTAGCCAACCAGGACCTGGTGCCACCAGAGCCACAACGCCAACTAAGGTGACTAGCCCACCAACAACTCCAACCAGCACTCGTTTGATTATTGGATTCATAGCTCAATCTTACTCCTGATCAGTTGATTTAAATCACCAACTAACTTTTCACCAAGTGGGTTTGATTCAAACAACTTATCCTCAACCTTAGAAACAGGGATCAATAATCGAATAGATGAGCAGAGAAAAACTGCATCGGAGTTGAGCATCTCCTCCCAAGTAAACAACGCCTCTGAGACATCAAAATTTTTAATTAAAATTTGCCTAGTTATACCTGGTAGGCAGCCTGACTCAAGGCTTGGTGTTATGAATTTCTCATTTTTCAAAATGACAATGTTTGCCGATCCAGTCTCAACTACAAATCCATTTTGATTTAAATAAACTCCATCTGTGTACCCTCGAGATTGGGCTTGGCGAACAGCCAGCATCGATTGACCGTAGGAGATAGATTTAACAGCACTCAACGGTGAGTTTGAATTTAAAACCTGAGTCATTTTTATCAGGCTAGGTAATCTCTCCGCTTCTGGTACCTGTTCTACCGCGATCAGCCAATTGCCATCTGCCAGGACTGCAACCCTGATTCGAGATTTACCAACTACCCCCAGCAATAATTGATTGATTCCTACCTCAAGATCAATTCGTGCTGGAATGGTAATTAAAAGCTTCTCTGCAGATTTTGCTAATCGTTCATAATGGCGATGCCAAGCAATTATCTTGTCATCTAAACCTAAGATAGTTTCAAATAACCCATCACCTCTTATAAAGGAGAGTGAGAAAGGCAATGAGAGGGGCTCGGTGACAACCTTGCCGTTAACCAGTAACTTCACACCAATACTCCAGATGCAATTGAGATCAATCGTTTAGCCTTCAACTCAGTCTCTTCCCATTCACCTTCCGGGGAGCTTGCCCAGGTAATACCAGCACCGGTTCCAAAATTTAACTGACCATCACCATGAGACCAAAATATACGAATTCCAACTGACAATACCGCCTGCTCTCCCTGTACCCAACCAATTACTCCGCAGTATGGGCCACGAGGAGTTTTTTCAATTTCGGCAATAGTTTTGAGTGCTGATGATTTTGGTGCACCACTAATTGAACCAGCTGGAAGTAGTGCTTTTAAAATCTGACGCCAACTAATCCCAGTTTGTAATTTACCAACCACATCTGAAACTAGGTGATAAAGCCCCGGATGCGCCTGAGTTGCCAATAACCTCGGAACATCCACACTGCCACTTTCACAGATGCTGCCAAAATCATTGCGCATTAAATCAACAATCATCACATTTTCAGCTTTATCTTTCTCGCCAAAATTATCGATCTTTGAAGTCCCCTTTATTGGCGTGGATTTAATCACTTGACCATCTCGTTGCAAAAACAATTCAGGTGAGGCTGATGCGATCTCTAAGTTGGGTAATCTCAAATAACTAGCAAAGGGGGCTGGATTATCTTGCTGCAATCTACTGGCCAATCCCTGCAATCCTTGTTGAGAGCGAGCGCTCAATACTCGGCATAGATTTACCTGATAAATATCACCTGCGGCAATTTTTTCTTTTATCTTTTCAACATTACTTTGATACTCACTTTGACTTTGTGATGAGATCCAAGATGAATTAACCCCTTGCCATGGCGCAGCTGGTAGTGGCGCGTCAACAACTGATTCAAACCTTGCACAAACAAATTGCCCCTCAAAGGTATTAACTACCGCCCAAAAACCTGGCCGATCTAAGCTGCTAGGGTCGGTTGAAATCTCAACACAGTTAGTTGCAAGCCGACCTGCCATCCAAAAGGTTGGTTGCGATAACTCCATGTTTGAACGCTACCTCCTGCGATAGGAAAGGTGTGAAAAAATACAATTGTGCCAAGGGTGGCTAAATGCGATAGATTTCACCTACGCACTTATGCGGACGTAGCGCAGTTGGTAGCGCGGAACCTTGCCAAGGTTCAGGTCGCCG